>CBFDBW010000090.1:0-8642 GCA_965603145.1 uncultured Syntrophobacterales bacterium | reverse complement strand
AGCATGCCCCCTGCAACTGACTGAGACTCAAAGACAGTACTCTCATAGCCTTCCAGAGCAAGAAAATGAGCCGCGGTGAGTCCCGCTGGACCGGAGCCAATGATGGCAACCTTCTCATCTCGCTTCTCAATCTCAGGCACCGGGATATCGTCAATATCCACCTGATCAGCCACAAAACGCTTCAGGGCACAAATCGAAATAGCTTCATCCACCTCAGCCCGCCTGCAGGCGTCCTCGCAGGGATGAGGACAGATGCGACCGATGGTTCCCGGAAAGGGCAGGGTCCTGAGGATGACCTCCATGGCCTCCTGGTACTTGCCCTCGGCAATCAGGGCCACATATCCATGGGCGTTGACATGGTTGGGACAGGCATTGGTGCACGGGGAGCGATCGCGCTTGTCGATCACATAGCCGCCGGGTATGGCCTGGGCGTACGGCTTGTAGGTGGCCTTTCTGGGACCAATGGACTCGTCAAACTCACTTGGCATTGTCACCGGGCAAACCTCGGCACAATCTCCACAGCCGGTGCAGCGTTCAAGGTCAATGTAGCGAGGCTGTTTCTTAACGGTGACCTGGAATCGCCCCACATCACCGGATATACCCTCCACCTCTGCGAGGGTGAGCAATTCGATATTCAGATGCCGGCCGACCTCGACCAGTTTGGGCGAGATAATTCACATGGAACAGTCGTTGGTAGGAAAGGTCTTGTCCAGCTGGGCCATGACCCCGCCGATAGCCGGGTTCTTCTCCAACAGATAGACCTTGTAGCCTGAGTCTGCAAGGTCAAGGGCTGCCTGCATCCCGGCGATACCGCCGCCTACCACCATGACCGAGCCTAATATGGTGTCAGTTTGAGATTCGACCACTTTGTCCATGGGATGGGGTACCTTGTGTTATTTTGGTTGATACTTAGTTCAAGTGAAGTTTTTCACTATATCTAAATTATCTTCAAATATCAAGGGCAGGTTGAGAAACAATTATCATTTTGACTCATACAATTAGAGGATGGAGAGGGCTATGCGTAGGGACAAGACCTAGGTTGAGGGGATAGCCTGGTTTCTATTTGAATCGTTCTTCTCTCCAGGGATCTGCAGAGTTGCTGTAGCCTTGTCTCTCCCAGTAGCCTGGCTCGTCTTGGGCTGTGAATTTGATGCCCTCCAGCCACTTGGCACTTTTGTAAAAATAGCGGTCGGGAACCAAGGCGCGTACCGGGGCACCGTGGGGCCGAGGCAGTTTTGTGCCAAAGAAACTGTGGGCGAGAAGCACGTTTTCCTTGCAGGCCTCACTGATTGGAATGTTGCTGGTATAGCCAGCGGCTGCCTCAAAAATGACGGAACGGGCGTTTTCCTTGACCTTGACCAGGTCCATAATTGTTGTCAGACGAACACCACCCCAGTGAGAGTCAAGCAGGGTCCAACCGGTCACACAATGCACATCGCAGGTAAGGTCCACCTGGGATAGATTGAGAAGTTCCTGAAAACTCAAGGCGGTCGGTCTTTCCACCTCGCCATGAATCTGGAGTCTCCAGTTCTTGCTATCGGCAGTTCCTTGAACGCCACCCATATCAATAATCCTTTTTACTGCCTGCTGGCTTGGGGGAAGACGCGGTCTACCATCAGGCCTCATCTCTGCCGCCAGGGCGAGATTTTCCAGATCTCTTAGCTTCACGAATATACCCGGCAGGCCGATACTTACAACCGATCCGCCGGCTTTGGCCAAAAAGGCACGTCTTGATATTTTCTTGACCTTTATCATCTTTGCCCTATTTGTCTTGTTTGCTCATTCTAACCTACATTTATGATCTGTTCCACGAAAACAAACATGCATAGCAATTGGAAACACTTGCTGGGTCATCCAGGGTTTCCAGATGGAAACGAACGAAGTAAGGATGATCGATGAGCTAAGAGGGAAGGGGATAATGATGAACACCAGCAGGCGGTGTCTGTATGGAGATGATTGCAGAAAAGTGAACTCAAGAGAACAGGTAATCTTGACTGGCAAGAAGTGTTTTCAACAGTTTTTTCATTCCATCTCCGCCTCGTCATCACCGCCCAATCCGTACTTGGCCAGCCGGTAGCGAAAGGAGCGAAAGCTGATGCCTAGTAGTTCAGCCGCCTTTTGTTTTGCCCCCCGCGTCCTCTCAAGGGCCTGCTGGAGCAGGTCCTTTTCCAGTTGGCCGAGGACATTGTCCAGATCGATTCCCTCCTGGGGCATTGTAAGCGACACAGACTCAGTTTTGGATTGGACCTGGGTCTGCTTGAAGCTGGAAAGAGTTAGGCTATCGGGGAGGACAATGTTGGAAGCTTCCAGGGCGACGCTTCGTTCGATGATGTTTTGCAACTCTCTAATATTGCCGGGAAAGTTATAGCTCTTGAGAAGATCCAAGGCGTAAGAAGAAATTTTTCTGATGTCCTTTCCCATTTGATCGCTGTACTTTTCCAGAAAATGCTGGGCCAGCAGGGGGATCTCATCAGGACGTTCCCGTAGTGGTGGCATGTGAATGTTTATTACGTTGAGCCTATAGTAAAGATCTTCGCGGAAATTACCGTCCATCACTTCGCGTTCAAGATCGCGGTTGGTGGCGCTGATGATGCGAACATCTACACTTATCTCCTCACTGCCACCCACCATTTTGAAGGTTTTTTCCTGAACGGCCCTGAGAAGCTTGACCTGGACAGGAGGATGAAGCTCGGCCATTTCATCAAGAAAAAGGGTTCCCCGGTGGGCTGTTTCAAAAAGGCCACTGCGGGTTGCGGTGGCCCCGGTAAAAGAGCCTTTTTTGTGTCCGAACAGCTCGCTTTCCATTAGGGTTTCTGGCACACTGCCACAATTGACCACAACAAAAGGCTTGTCTTTACGAGGACTCTCACGATGTATGGCTTTGGCTATCAGCTCTTTACCGGTTCCTGACTCTCCGGTAATGAGGACGTTGCTGGCGGCGGCGGCAACGCGAGGAATGAGTTCAAGGATCTTTTTTAATTCAGGGCTTTCACCAACAATACCGTGGTAGTGAGTAGCACTAGCCGTGTCTACTGCTGACTTTTCCTGGGGCTCTTGTGATTGGGCGGAAGCCAGGGCGTCATGGATGACAGTTTTAATTTCCCTTACCTTGAAAGGTTTGGGCAAATAGTCGTAGGCTCCCCACTTCATGGCTTCAACGGCAGTGGAGGTGCTGGCGTAAGCAGAGATCATGATCACCACCGTTTTCGGGTGGAGTTCCTTACATTTTTTCAACACCTGGAGACCGTCAGTCTCCTTCATCCGGATATCTGTGATAACCAGGTCAAAGTCTTTCTTTTTCAGGATATTTATGGCCTCGCCACCTCCGGCGGCGGTAGCCACCTGGTAGCCTTCCTTATCAAGCATGATTTCAAGAAATTCTCTCATGCTGTGTTCGTCATCAACTACAAGGATGCTGGCCATTCGGGTTCAGTCTCCTGCTATAGCGCTGCAGGGGCGTATATCAAATGAAGCTTGGCGTACGGATGCGAGATGTGGGACTCACATATCACGTATCGCACATCGACCTTGGGGCCTTAGGATCTGGTCCGCAGTGCCCCTGGTATTCCCTGCAAGAATAGTACCTAACCGCTTGTATTTTCCTCTGTGAATATGACCTTGCCATCCCGAAGGACCATGACCGTTTTTCCTCTGAGCTGCCAGCCATGAAAAGGCGAATTCCTGCTTTGGGAGCGAAACTGGTTTACGTCGACGGTGAACTCCCAGTTCGGATCAATGAGGGTGACATCGGCCGGAAGCCCAGGAGTCAGTCGTCCCAGGTCAACTCCAATAATGCGGGCGGGATTGCTGGTCAATTTTCTTATTGCTTCGAGTGGGCTGAGCAATCCCTGATCAACGAGCTGCAGTGTCAGAGGGAAGGCGGTCTCGAGACCGATCATGCCAAAGGCGGCGTAGTCAAACTCCACGTCTTTCTCTATGGTGCTGTGGGGGGCATGGTCGGTGGCGATGGCATCAATAGTACCGTCGGCAAGACCTTGTTGAATTGCGGTTAGATCAACGGAGGAGCGGATTGGTGGGTTAACTTTAAGATTGGTGTCAAAATTTTCGAGGGCCTCATCAGTGAGAGTGAAATGGTGTGGAGTAGCTTCGGCGGTAACCCGTACTCCCTTCGCCTTGAATTGCCTTACCAGCTCTACTGCTCCAGCACTAGACACGTGAGCTATGTGCAAACGGCCGCCAGTGAGCTCTGCCAGACTACAGTCACGAAAAACCATTACGTCCTCGGCAGCACCAGGGATTTCCCTCAAGCCCAAACGGGTGGAGACCACCCCTTCGTGCATTACCCCATCGCCGGCAAGGTCACGGTCTTCGGCATGGCTGATAACCGGCAGATGAAACACCTGGGCGTATTCCAGGGCTCTCCGCATGAGCTGGCTGTTCATAACCGCTATGCCGTCGTCGCTGACCGCTACAACTCCCGCTTCTTTGAGTTCAGCGTACTCGGCCAGCATTTCGCCTTTTTGACCCTGACTGATGGCTCCTACAGGAAAGACTCGCACGAGGTCAGCTTCAGCCGCACGGCGAAGGATAAGGTCCGTAACCGCGGCATTATCATTTGCCGGTTTGGTGTTGGGCATGCAACAGATAGAGGTGAAACCGCCGGCAGCTGCGGCCTGACTTCCAGTCAGGACGGTCTCCTTGTATTCCTCGCCCGGTTCCCGCAGATGGGTATGCAGATCAAGGAGTCCTGGCACCACCCAAAGACCTTCTGCATCAATGACCTCCACGGAGGCGGACTTCTTGTCCAGTGTCCCCGGAGGACCTACGTCATTGATCTTGTCTCCTTCAATGAGGAGGTCGTGCAGGTCGTCCAAACCGCTTGCTGGGTCAAGGACTCTGCCGCCACGGATGAGCTTACTCATCTTTTTTACCTCCTATGAGTAAGTACAGCAGAGCCATGCGCACGGCGACGCCGTTGTTTACTTGGTCCAGGATCACTGAATAGGGTCCGTCGGCCACAGCAGGGCTGATTTCGACGCCGCGGTTGATCGGGCCGGGATGCATAATAAGCACATCCGGTTTGGCCTGGGACAGTTTTTTTTCATTCAAGCCAAAAACACGAGCATACTCTCTGAGGCTGGGAAGGAGCATTTGACCTTGCCGCTCCAGCTGTATCCGGAGCATCATGATCACATCCGCCTTGGGGATGACATCTTCGGGACGGTAGAAAACTTCAACCCCGAGCTTGTCCATATCGTGTGGAATCATGGTGGTCGGGCCAGCCACCAGGACTCGAGCTCCCATTTTAGTGAGGGCCCAGACATTGGAGCGTGCCACTCTGCTGTGAGCAATGTCTCCGATGATGGCAACGGTTTGCCCGGATACGGTGCCTTTCTTGTCTTTGATAGTGAGAAGGTCAAGCAAGGCCTGGGTGGGATGTTCGTGCATGCCGTCACCGGCATTGATCACCGAAGCCTGCACGTTTTTGGCCAGCAGGTGAGGAGCGCCGGCAGCGGAGTGACGAAGCACAATAACGTCCGGGTTCATGGCCTCTAGATTTCTTGCGGTGTCCAGCAAGGTCTCACCTTTTACAATGCTGCTGGTTGAGGCAGATATGTTAAAGGTGTCCGCGCTCAGTCGCTTCGCCGCAATCTCGAAAGAGGTTCGAGTTCTGGTGCTGGGCTCATAGAACAAATGGACTACAGTCCTGCCCCGCAAGGTGGGGACCTTCTTGATGGGTCGAGTGGAGATTTCCTTGAAAGTCTCCGCCGTCTCAAGGATCAGGTTGATTTCCTCAGGCTCTAGTTGTTTGATACCGAGTAAATCTTTCTTGCGGAACTGCATGGATCGCTTCCCCGATGGTAGGGCGGCAATAGGGAGATGCAGCCCGAGACAGTGGTGTCTGAATCGTGAGCAGTAGGGAGGGCACCAGTGTTCAGCTGGCTAATCTATCCCATTTGGTTCCCCTTTGCAAGACCAATTCGCCTAGCGCCTGGCGCCTAGCGAAAAGGAATTTAAGAAGTTATACTTTGTGCTTACCAGTTTGCCAGTCAGTGGGTAGTCTGTACCGAACCATCTGTTTGTTAAAAATACCCTTTTGGCAGTCGTTGCGACGAGACCAGTCAACGAATCGTGTAGGAGCAAGCTTACGATTGCGATACCGGGGCTTGGAAGAACCATTCGGATCGCAATCAGGAGGTTGCTTTTACTGAACTCTGTGCGAATAGGAACAGATAAAAACTAATTAAATCAGATAGATGATACGGAGAACGGACCATTAACCACGGACCAAAAAATGGGTTTGACTTCCCGTAAGGGCTCTTTTATTATTGAGCACCTTTTGACCGGAGTAACTTTTCTTTCGGCAGGTAAGTTCCAGTTGGGCCTGCCGCCCCTGCATGTTAAAATAATGTATTGAGAAAACAACCGAGCAAGGAGAGACAATGGCCTTACAGCAAGACGTGGACCCCCCGGCGCTTACCGAAAACGCACTGGTGGTGCTGAAAAAGCGTTACCTCAAGAAGAACGATTACGGTGAGGTCGTTGAAACACCAGAGGAAATGTTCCACCGGGTTGCCAAGGCGGTGGCCGGGGCCGAACTAACTTACGATCCGCAGGCCGATGTGGATGAGGTTGCGGCGCGTTTCTACGGTTTGATGACCCGGTTAGAGCTAGTGCCCAATTCACCTACACTGATGAATGCAGGGAGGCAGCTTGGCCAGCTTTCTGCCTGTTTTGTCCTGCCGGTGGATGACTCCATTGAATCCATTTTTGAGGCCATCAAGCATACTGCCATGATCCACAAGAGCGGGGGCGGTACCGGTTTCTCCTTCTCTCGTGTACGGCCAGAAAACGACAAGGTGCTTTCCACTCAGGGAGTTTCAAGTGGACCCATCAGCTTTATGACGGTTTTCGACGTGGCCACCGAGACTATCAAACAGGGTGGTACGCGGCGTGGCGCTAATATGGGTATTCTGAGGATAGATCACCCTGATGCGGAAGCCTTTATCACTGCCAAAACCGATAACGAAAGATTTAATAACTTCAACATTTCGGTGGCAGTAACCGACAAATTCATGCAGGCGCTTGAGGAGAATGGGGAATACGATCTCGTAAACCCTCGCACCGGAGAGAGAGCCGAGCGGCTGTCAGCGGGGGAGATCTTTGAGAAGATTGTTGATTCCGCCTGGAGAAACGGTGAGCCGGGCATCATTTTTCTCGACTCCATCAACCGCGACAATCCCACGCCCCACATAGGGGAAATTGAATCTACCAATCCCTGCGGCGAGCAACCACTGCTCCCTTATGAATCCTGTAACCTGGGCTCCATTAACCTGACCAAAGTGCTGGAAAACGGCCAGGTTGATTTTGATAAACTGAAGGAGGTTATCTGGACAAGTGTACATTTTCTGGACAATGTGATTGACGTAAATCGCTACCCCTTACCCCAGATTGAGGAGATGACAAAGGCAAACCGTAAAATCGGCCTTGGAGTAATGGGGTTTGCCGACCTGCTGATCTCTCTCGGTATTCCGTACAATTCCGAGGAAGCCATTGAGAGGGCTGAGCAGATAATGTCCTTCATCCAGAGGGAAGCGCAGGCTGCATCCGCAGCATTGGCCAAAAAGCGAGGCAACTTTCCCAACTATCCAGGTTCGGTCTTTGACAAGCCGGATACGCCTTACATGCGCAACGCTACGACGACCACCATCGCTCCAACCGGTACCATCAGCATCATTGCCGGGATATCCAGCGGAATCGAGCCTATCTTTGCCGTTTCGTTCTTGCGTAAAGTGCTGGACGGGCAGGAGTTGCTGGAGGTACACTCGATTTTTCGCGAAGTCTCCCAGCAGAGAGGTTGCTACAGTGAAGAACTGATGAAGGAGATTGCTGAGAAGGGTACGATCCAGGAAATAGAAGGGATTCCCGAGGATATGAAGCGTCTGTTTGTCACTGCCCACGACATCAACCCCGAATGGCACATTCGCCTTCAGGGGGCCTTCCAAAAATACACTGACAATGCCGTGAGCAAGACCATAAACTTTCCGCATTCCGCTACCCGGGAAGATGTTCGTCAGGCGTATCTGCTCGCCTATCATCTGGGTTGCAAGGGTCTAACCATTTACCGTGATGGCAGCAGGGATCAGCAGGTGTTGAACATCCAGCGCAAGCCCGAACCGCCGCAGATTGCACCGCGGCCGCGACCTGATCGGACCTACGGGGTTACCCAGAGGATGAACACTGGGTGCGGCAAACTATACGTAACTCTCAACAGGGATGATATGGGGATCTGCGAGGTGTTTGCTCAGATGGGTAAGGCCGGCGGCTGTGCCAACTCTCAGATTGAGGCCACCGGGCGCCTCATCTCACTGGCACTGAGGTCAGGGGTCAAACCTGAATCCATCTTGAAGCAAATCATGGGCATCCGGTGTCCGTCGCCCGTCTGGCAAGAGGGCGAGATGGTACTCAGTTGCTCCGACGCCATGGCCAAAGCACTCAATGAATACTGTCAGAGCGGTTTCACCCACATGGTAACCGAAATGGGTGCCTGCCCCGACTGTGGTGCAACAGTTGAACATGAAGGTGGCTGCATTGTCTGCCGCTCCTGCGGTTTTTCTCGGTGTGGGTAATTTCGCAAAGCGCAGAGCGCATGGCGCATAGCGTCATGTTATTCCACTTTG
>CBFDBW010000089.1:0-8671 GCA_965603145.1 uncultured Syntrophobacterales bacterium | reverse complement strand
GACGAAATCAACCGGGCGCCACCAAAGACCCAATCCGCGCTCCTCGAGGCCATGGAGGAAAGGCAGGTGAGTATCGACGGCGAGACCCTGCCTTTGTCCGAAAGTTTTATGGTGGTGGCGACCCAGAATCCTATTGAACAGGAGGGCACCTACCCGCTGCCCGAGGCTCAAATGGATCGTTTCCTTATGAAGATAGTGTTGAGCTACCCTTCAGAGGCCGAGGAGCGGGAGATACTTGCTCGGTACGGAAAGTCCTTAGATGCCCATGACCTGGAATCAATGGGACTGGCTCGGCTGGCAGGAGAAGATACCATCGTCAAATTCCGCCGCCGAGTCCGTGAAGTGAAAGTCGAGGAAGGAATAGTGGCATACGTGCAAAGCTTACTGGAAGGAACCCGACGCTCTCCTCACCTCCATCTTGGAGCCAGTCCGCGGGGGGGAATAGCTTTGCTGAAAACGAGCCAGTGCCTGGCCGCGATGGGGGGGAGGGACTTTATTGTCCCAGATGATATCAAGGAGATGTCTCTGCCGGTCCTCAGACACCGGGTAATCCTCCGACCAGAGGCAGAACTGGAGGGGTTGACACCTGACCGGATCCTCTCCCAGATCCTGGAAGGCATTCCGGTACCGCGGTAAGGAAGTGTCTAAAATGCCTAAAATGAGCAAATAATAACTAGTAGGGCGGGTCTCCGTCCCCGCCCTGAAAAAGCCTAGATGATATATAAGAATTTTTGGTCGGTACTGAAGCCGGCCGTACTGATCGCTTATGGCTAATCCTGTAACAAAAGAGCGAGAACAGAGATTTTGGCAAAGATTGCCGTTTCCCACAACTCTTACTCTTTGTCTACTGGCCCTGGGGATTGCAGCGGCTGCATTCTGGGGCTGGGAAGTGGTGGTTGCTCTCGATCTTGGGGTTCTGTTGTTGTGTGGCCTGGACTACAATATGACATTGAAGGGAGGGAACATAGAGGCCGAGAGAGTCTGCCCGCCCCATTTCTCCGCCGGCATCGAGCACGACATTGAGATTGTCCTCAGGAACACAGGCCCAGCCAACAGAAAAGTCCAGGTGCGGGATCAAACTCCCAAAGAATGGGAACCGGCACCGGTTCTTAAGGCACTCGTTCCTGGAAGATCTTCCCTAAGCCTTGATTATCGCCTCACACCTTTCCAAAGAGGGGAATATGGTTTCGGAGATCTGTTTATAAGAGTGGAGGGCCCCTTGGGGCTCATGCTAAAACCGATACGACTCAGGGCTGCTCGAGAGGTGAAAATTTACCCTCGCCTCCAGCCTTTGCGCTACGCCGACCTGGCCACATACAGGCGAATGGCCTACAAGTGGGGACTTCGACCAACCAAGTGGAGGGGAGAAGGCCGTGAATTCGAGTCTCTCAGGGAATACGTGGAAGGGGATGATCCTCGAAAGATCCATTGGAAAGCCACGGCCCGATTAGACCGCCCCATTGTCCAGCAGTATCAAACAGAAAAGAATCAGATCGTAATGATTTTATTGGACGTGGGACGGTTGATGAGCGCCGAGTCAGAAGGGAAAACAAAGCTGGATCATGCCCTGGAGGCAGCGGTTCATCTGGCCCACACCGCCATTTCAGGAGGGGATCAGGCGGGAATACTGGCATTCGCTGATCGGGTGATCTCTTTTGTCCCGCCTAGAGGGACACCTGAGCAACTACAACTCATTCTGGAGGGGACCATATCCTTGCGGCCCGCTCTGGTTGAGCCCCAGTACGAACAGGCGTTTCTCTGGCTTCGGTCACAGGTTCGGCGGCGAAGCCTGGCGGTGATTTACACGGACCTGCTGGACGAGATGGCGTCAGAAAACCTTCTTGCTGCGGTATCACTTCTGAGACCCCTTCATCTACCGCTGTGTGTTGCCATTAGGGAATCGGAGTGGGATGAGTTGTTGGCTCGCCCACCTTCCAAGGTTCAGGGCGTGTATGAACGGGCAGTGCTCCAGGAACTCCTTCGCCAACGCAGCAAAGCCCTTGGTGGTCTGGTGCAAAAGGGAGCTCTGGCTATGGATCTTCCTCCCTCAAAACTATCCATAGGAACTATGAAACGTTATTTGGAGGTGAAGCGGCGAGGTCTATTGTGAGATGCTGGCAACAGAAGGTAACAGAGCAAAAGTCCCAGGAGTAGGCCAGCTAGGAGAAATTTGACCCATGGGGGCAGATGAGCCGGGGATAAAAAGCCCTCCACAATCCCTGCAACTATGAGCAAGGGAACACAGCCGAGAATAAGTCGGACGGCTTTTCGACCCCTCTGAGTCAGTGCCTCTTTTCTGGAAAGATCGCCGGGAGAGATCAGAGCTGACCCGAGCAGAAGCCCTCCTCCGCCCGCTATAAATATGGCGGTGAGTTCGATAACTCCGTGAGGAAGTACAAAGGACCAAAAATCCACATCCAGACCGTGAAGATGGCACAAAGCGGCCAAGGTTCCAAGTAGCAGTCCATTGAAGGCCATAATATAAACGGTTCCGAGGCCAAAGGTCATGCCAAGGGCGAAGGCCAGAAAAGTTACAGAGATGTTGTTTCTCATTATCATGCTGGAGGCTAGAGGACGGATAGCCAGGATAGAGTCGAACCAAACTTTTCCCCCTTCAACTTGTTCAATAAGGTGAGGGGGGGCAACAAGCGGGATGAAACTGTCGTCAACAAGACCTGCTAGAAAGCCGTACCCGCAGCCGAGGAGGAAGATACCGAGGGCAGATAGGGTCCACGGAGCTGTTTCCCTGAAGGTTACTGGAAAAGTGGAGCGAAGGAACATCCACAAGGAACGCCATCCAGGGGAGGGGCTGCGGTAGATCTGGCCATGGGCCCGGGCCACCAGGTGGTTTAAGTAGTCAACCAACTCATCCGGGAGAGCCCCCTGTTGTTGGAAAGTCTGCAACCGGGCCAGATCAGCCGTGGCCTCCCGGTATAACCGTCCCATATCCGGGAGTTCCGACGGGCGCAGACGTTGCGCTTTTCCCTGTTCCAGGGATTGGATGAGTTTTTCCAACCGCTGCCAGCGTGGTCTTCTGGACTCGATGAATTTCTCGATGGATTGACTCATGCCTGTAGAGTAGCAAAAGGTCATTGAGATGGAAACAGCAAAAGAGATCCTGAAGATTCAAACTCCAGAACACGTGGGGTTCAGATACGTACTTGCCGGGTTGGGAACGCGCTCTACAGCTTTCTTATTGGATACAACTTTCCGGGCCTTGATTATCTTCTGCATCTTTTTGGTAATATTTATGCTGGCTCGGTTGCTGCCGAATTTTGATCCAACCGGTGTTATGACAAGTCTCCCCAGAACCTGGCTGTTCGCCTTGGGGGTTCTTGCCTACGGCGTGGTGGATTTGGGGTACTTCCTTATTTTTGAAGCCCTGTGGAGCGGACAGACTCCGGGAAAAAGAATGCAAAAACTCCGGGTGATCCAGGTCAACGGTCAGCCTATTGGCTGGCTGGAGTCTTCCATTCGCAACATTCTGAGGGCGGTGGATATATTGTTGGGCTTCTATCCGTTAGGCTTATTCGTGATGTTTCTGAGTTCTCGCAGCCAGAGGATTGGCGACTATGCCGCTGGTACGGTGGTGATCGTAGAACGCAGCAGCAATGTTCCCATGGACAGGACTCGCCTGCGCTCAACTTCCAAGTTGAACGTGCCGGACCTTGAACTCCATCTCTCTACCCTGGAACCGAAACAGTACCAGCTCATACGGTCTTTTCTCCAGAGAAGGGAGGCAATGGACGGGAAACACCGGCGCGAGCTCGCGCGCCTTCTGGCCCACCGGTTGATGAAGAGATGGGGGATTACACCCGGATCCGACATCTCTGACGAGTTTTTTCTGGAAGAAATCGTTGGAGTCTACGAGCGAACCAGGAAGGCCATTTGAGTCTATTGTGCTCTGCGCCATAGACAGCAAGCAGCTAGCAGCGCACAGCCCGTGAGGAACTGCCACTTACTCAGGCAAGCACCTGATGCCAAGGTTTTAACTGCCTGCTGTCGGCTGCCAGCTGAGAAACGCTCATGTGCTTATTTCGGAATAGAAATTGCAAATCAATAGAGGGTCACTTCTCATAACAAACCGGGGGTATCCATGACTCAGAATACGGCCGGCGCAGATGTTAAAAGATTCGCCATAAGTCTGACAGATGTTAGGTCAGGATTCGCTCAAGAAGATTTGGTTGTTGCTCTCCAGCGTATCTTCCCACGTGAAACAGCTGAGCAAATCCGCGGGGCCTTGGCGAAACTTCCATTTCTATTAACCCGCGCCGCCACGGAAGAGCAGGCAAAAAAGATCAAGGATTTCCTGGAGTCAAAAGGAGCAATTCTAAAATTCATGACCTCCCCGGCGGCGGCAGTCCCGGCTTCTCATGCTGCAGTCGCGCCAAGCCCTGCCAGGCCGGCAGCAGCAAAAGCAACTCCTGCTCCGCAAGAGAAAAAATTTTACCCTGGCATTGAGCGCAGGGCGAAGCCCAGAGTCCACCCTGGCCTTGAGATCCATCCTATGGGAGTCGGAGAGATCTTGGACCGCTCTTTTCGCCTTCTGCGTAAACACTTTGTGCTGTTTTTCATCATTCTCATGATCCCTCAGGGAACGTTCTTTCTGGCAAACAAGGGAATACAGATTTATGCGAAAGGAGGAGTCCAGCAAGGTATGACCTCGGGCCTGGTTGTCGGCTATGCTGTCTCCGTGCTGCTCGTTGTAGTGATAATGATGATTATACAGTTCTGGGCCCAAGGGGCATTGATATACGCTGTCTCGGAAACCTACTTGGGTCACGAGACTTCAATAGGGAGATCATACGGCGCTATGCGCTCACGGCTCGGGCGACTTCTGGGTACCATGTTCTTGATGGGGATTCTCATCATGCTGGTGCCAGGATTGCTGGGTATCGTCTCGGCGATTGCTGTTCCCATCTTAACTGCGATGGGATTCGGCGGTTCGATTACAGGAATATTGATGGTGGTATTGATGATCACCGGTATCGTGTGGTTCTTTCATCTTCTGCTCAACTGGCTTCTGGTGGACAAGGTAGTAGTTCTGGAGGGGGAAGGCTGGAGAAGTGCCTTGCGCCGCAGCAAAGAGCTCATGAACACCCGCACTGAGCCGGGATTCTGGAAACGCCCCAAGAACAAGGCCGGGCTCATTCTCATTTTGGGCTTTCTGATCGGGGTGGGAATCCACCTTCTCTTTCAGACGCCGGGATTGATCACGCACTGGCTCATGCCCACAAGCACTATGGGGCAAACCATCCAACAGATTCTCAATGTGGTGGCCACTTCACTGGCTGCGGTTTTCACCGCCATAGCCATGATCCTCTACTACTATGACATCCGACTCCGCAGTGAGGGCTTTGACCTGAAGATGATGGCCGAGCATCTTTAACCCGGATAATTTACGAATTGTCTGCTACCACCGTTGAGTCCAGTCAATCTGGATCTGGTGACTTAATCTACACTAATCCATCGTTCCAATAGGATTGTAGATAACCCATCATTGTCTGTACTCGATGCAAATAGGAGAGTATGCAGTGTGGAGATGGTTCGATATGTACAAAAGATATTGTTGATTGACCTCGGCTCCGCCTACTCCTCACCGGATAGCTGTTCTTCCCACTTCTCAGCATGCCTTTCCAGAACATAATCAACTGACTTGATACCAAGTGTGTAGCTTTTCACTGCTGCCAGGACCCTCAACTTCACTTCCAAAGGTGCTCGTTCATCTATGACGACAGGGTGGTCAGGTGGTCCCGTTAGAATTTGCCAAACTGTCGATTCAAGGCGGCCTTGGATATCAACATCCATTTCTTCTCCCGGCGTTGGTTTGATGTCAGGCCTTTTGGTGTTTTCGGGCTTAACCAACCTAAGATAATCCTTTCTCTTATCTTTATCCACAGTAACCTCTTTTCATGCTAGAATAGTGAGACTCAATCTAGGCACTATTAGATTGGTATCAGAATAGGAAGGATATTGAAAGGGGAAAATAGAAGAACTGGAATGTTCTGAGAGCCGAGAGGGTCTCCAAAGACTTCGTAACCAGCCAGATGGTTCTTTTTGGGGCATCAGATATCAGATAGTTCGTATTGGTTTATGCCGTTTGCTTGGACAAGACAGCCAAAGATTATGCCTCCGATCTTGAGACTGACGGTCTCTTTTTTGCCAGCTGCCAATCGGCTGTGCTAAGTAGGGTCAGCCAATGTTGCCCAAAGGGTCAAATATGCGATTTACCAGTGAACTAACAATGGCATGTAAGAGCCGGGACTTAGCACTGCCGCCGGTGTTTGTCTCTTAGAGCTACGTAGGTCCCAAAACATGATTTTTTTAAGACGGTGACACCTTGTCTATGGGGGGTAAGCGATTTTGGCTTACCAAGCCCCTTGCTGAAATGCCTCCGGAGGAGTGGGAATCGCTGTGTGACGGCTGCGGTCGCTGCTGTTTGTACAAGGTGCGATGTCAGGATACGGGCGAGGTTTATTATACCAATGTGGCATGCCGTCTTTTGGATGCTCGGCGGTGTCGCTGTACCTCTTATGAACAACGCACACGTTTAGTGCCGCATTGCCTGGTTTTGACTCCGGCTAAGGCTGGGGAACTTCAGTGGTTCCCCACCACCTGCGCCTACCGCCGCCTGGCTGTGGGCGTGGGGCTGGCGTGGTGGCATCCTTTGGTGTCCGGTGACCCCAATACCGTCTACAAAGCGGGTATTTCGGTACGCGGCAAAGTAGTGCCAGAGCAATGCGTGAATCTTGACCAATTGGAAGGGTATATTTTTTCTTGGTAGTGAGCGGGCACCGCTGTATAGGTAATACGATGCAATGATTTAAGCGCCTCTGGCAGAACTTCATTGCTGAATTGAGAGGAGGATGGCATGCCCTACTCTATTATTTTCTTTCTTATACTGGCGATCCTTTTTCTAGCCAGCACCATTCGGATTCTCAAGGAATACGAGCGGGGGGTCATTTTTCGTCTGGGAGGGTCTTTGTCTGCAGGGCGCTGTTTTGTGCTGAGCGGTATCCGCTTGGTATGCGTCTGCTGAGGCGGTGCAGTCCACACATATCTCATGAGGTGCAGAAAGGAGACGGACAAGGGATGAGCAAAATCAAAATCGGTATCATTGGGGTTGGAAATTGCGCCAGTTCATTGATTCAGGGAATCTATTATTACAGGGATAAGGGTAGCGAAGAGGCCATCGGCCTGATGCATTGGGACATCGGCGGATACAAGCCCTACGACATCGAGGTGGTAGCGGCCTTTGAGATCGACCGTCGCAAGGTTGGTAAGGATGTGGCCGAGGCGATCTTCGAGAAACCAAACTGTACAACGGTGTTCTGCAACGACATACCAAAGACCGGTGTGGCCGTGCAGATGGGGCGGATCCTGGACGGATTCTCCGACCAGATGCACAACTATGACGACAAACACACCTTCGCCTTAGCCGACGAACCGGAACCTGACCAGTACGAAGTGATCCAGGTTCTCATGGAGTCGGGCACGGAAATCCTGTTAAACTACCTCCCGGTGGGCTCGGAGAAGGCTACCCGTTTCTATGCTGAGTGCGCCCTGGAAGCGGGGGTGGCCTTTATAAACAACATACCTGTTTTTATTGCCAGCGATCCTGTCAGGGCCAAGCGTTTCGAGGAGAGAAATCTTCCCATCATCGGTGACGACATCAAGTCCCAGCTCGGCGCCACCATCACCCACCGAGTACTGACCGATCTGTTTAACAAACGGGGGGTCAAGCTGGAGCGCACCTATCAACTCAATACCGGAGGCAACACCGACTTCTTCAACATGCTCAACCGCAGCCGGTTGCTGTCCAAAAAGGAGTCCAAAACAGAAGCGGTCCAAGCGGTTGCAGCCCAGCGGATGGATGCCGAAAATATCCACATCGGGCCCAGCGACTACGTAGCCTGGCAAAAGGATAACAAGGTTTGCTTCATCCGCATGGAAGGTAAGCTGTTCGGTGATGTACCCATGAATCTGGAGTTGCGTCTTTCAGTGGAAGATTCCCCCAATTCCGCCGGTGTCGGCATTGATGCCATCCGCTGTTGCAAGCTGGCTCTGGACCGGGGCGAAGGCGGCATCCTGTACGGGCCGTCAGCCTATTTCATGAAGCATCCGCCCCGGCAGTACACAGATGATGAAGCCTATCGGATGACCGAGACCTTTATCAACGGAACCTGGGGGAAGAAACCGGATGAAATGCCTGATTATCGCCGCCGGCAAAGGCAGCAGGCTTTGTCGAAAAGGTAATTGCAAACCCCTCGTCTCCATCCTGGGGGTACCCCTCATTGAACGGGTGACCCGCTGCGCCATCCAGGGAGAAAACGATGATTTTTATGTGGTCAGCGGCTACCAGGGGGACCGGATGCGTCATTTTCCGTCTAGGAAGGGTCATCGGTGCCAAGGGGCCGGGGCTTATCATTCTTCGCTCTCTCCCCATCTATGACTGCGAACTCTCAAAAAGCTCTGTCATTTATCACTCAGTTCGTTCTCACAAAATGGCATTATGATTAACGTCGGGTCTCATCCTTTACCCGCCACTGCTTTTCAAACACACGGCCGGGATCTTACCTTTCTTGGCAAGCTTATAGACCGGCGCCTCATTGAGCTTGACAAGCTCAGCCACCTCTTTGACGGTAAGCATCTTTTTCATGATTCACCCCAC
>CBFDBW010000088.1:0-8722 GCA_965603145.1 uncultured Syntrophobacterales bacterium | reverse complement strand
CTTCTCTCCTTTGCGTACTGGCACAGCGGCTGGTGAGAAAAAACTGTCCCCATTGTACGGTGGTTGAAAAGGTGAATAAAACGCTGCTCACCAGGCTGGAGATATCTGGAGACAAAAAGACTCTTGAGAAAATCAAGAAGGGTCAGGGCTGTGAGGCGTGCCAGTTCTCAGGCTATCTTGGTCGGTTGGGAATTTATGAGATGCTTATGGTGGACAATGATTTGAGGAAGTTGATTGTCCAAGGTGCCTCGGATACTGAGATTGCTGAGGACGCCAGAGAGCGCGGAATTAAAGACCTTTTTGGTGATTGTCGAGACAAGCTATTTCAGGGAGTCATTTCTGTTGAAGAGCTTATGAGGGTGGCGCCGCCTCTTGAACGAGAAGGACGTCGGCCAGCCATGGAACAGGAGGTTGCAGCAGCTCCGGTGGAAAAGACGGCAGAGGCCTTGGGGGCGCAAATGCGGGTTCTGGCAGTGGACGATGACCCCTTCATCCGCAAGATGCTGCAAAAGGTCCTGACTGAAGCCCAGTATGATGTAGTGCTGGCCACGGATGGGGAGGAAGCGCTGGAAAAAGTATATCGGGAAAGGCCCGATCTGATCATCTCCGATGTGGTGATGCCTAACATGGATGGCCTTTCCTTGGTGAAAAAACTAAAAAGTCAGTTGCAGACCAGCATTATTCCGGTAATCCTCCTCACTACGAAAGACGAAGTGGAGAGCGAGGTGGAGGGGTTGGAGGCGGGTGCCGATGATTACATCCCGAAACCAATTGTTGCTAACCTTTTACTGGCCAGAATTAACCGGGTATTGTCCATCTATGGCCGGGCACAATAGCAGGCCGCGAGAAGTACTTCTCTAGAATATAGATACTGACTCAACTACGGAGGGCACAGAGCACGGGACGGAATAAATCCGAAATCCGAATATCGATCCGCCTCAGGCGGAGAAACAATTTTCAAATTTTCGAAATTGTCCCTCGGACTTGCCGCCCTCCGGGCGGGTCCCCAGTTTCAAGTGATCCAAACATTATATTGAGCAACATTTTTTGAGTATCAAACTGTTTGAAACATTTGATCCGCCCAAGGCGGACGGATTTGTTTCGTGCTTCCTGCTTCGGATTTCGAATTTAATGCTAACTGCGTTGCACTGTGTTCAGTGTGATTTTAGTTCCCCGTTGAGGATTGATTTGCCTTGCCGATTGGGACTGAGGAGTTTCTTGCATGCCGGATTTCCCCACTGGACCAGGGAAAAAGATTCTTGAGCAGGTCCGCCGAGTTCAGCAAAACCATCTCGAATCAGACGCCGTAGAATCCCCCCTACTACAGTATCTCAGTTTCCGCCTAAACGAAGAATGGTACGCTGTCAGTGTATCCCAGCTGGTAGAGATCTTACCGCCGCCGAAGATCACCAGAGTTCCCAGCGTGCCTGACCATATTCTGGGGGTAGTGAATCTTCGGGGCGAGGTGCTTTCCGTGATTGACTTGAAGAGGTTCTTTGGACTGAATAAAAGTGACCAGGGTGCTGATCAAGCCATTGTGGTGGTGGAACACGGCGGTGTGCGTACGGGTTTACTGGTAGACAGTATCGGCGATCTGGTGAATCTGGCCTCTGGGGAATTGAGCGAGGAGCCGCTTGTACCAGGCAAGTCTCAACGTGGTTTCTTTGAAGGGGCAGCTCTTAGGGACGAGGTCCTGGTGAGCATCATTAGACTGGAAGGAATTTTAGAATCAGAAGGCATGTACTCGCGCCAAGGATAGACCATGTTAGATACCGACGAGGCTGCTAGCCTGGCGATTCTTACCTTCCGGGTGGGTCCATACCTGTTGGGGGTAGAGGCTGAGCAGATAGCCCAGTTGCCCCGTCCTGCCGACCAAAATCAGCCGATCAACGGAAATAGAGATTGGGATGACATAAGAATGTTGGATCTGAGGCCAGCTTGCGACCTACCGCCAGCGCCCAACGAACAACAGTCCCAACTCCTGATGGTAGATCGGGCGGGGGAGATGGTGGGCTATAAAGTTGATCAAATAGGCGATCTCATCACCGTTGAGGTTGCCAACCATGTCTGGTCCTTACCGCCGCTGTTCTTTGTGCAAAAACGGTGGCAGCAACTGTGGGGTGTCTGTCAATGGGAGGGTGAACTGGTGCTGCTAGTGGACCTCCAATACGAGCCACAAAACACGCCAAAGGAGGAATAAGTTCCCATGAGTGGACTTATGAAAAGGATCGTTTGGAACCAGGCCATGTTGTTTGTCTACGTTGTAATAATCCTTGGACTGCCCTACCTCTGGATCAGTGTGGACCTGGCAGATGAACAGATAAGTGCATTTCTCGTCATTTATGCTATCGAAGCGTTTCTGCTCCTGGGCCTCCTGGTGCTTTTGCCACTGCAGTGGGGCCGACCTCTGCTATCACTGGAGCGTGCGACAGCCACTGGCGGCGAGGTCGATTTCCAGGAAACGACTGCTACGCTGAGGCTTGGAGTCAGATTGCCGGCTCGGTTGGCGCTGACCCTCTTTTTGGCCGGATACGGAATTTTTCTACTAGGAATTCTGGCCATGAGGTTAAAAGCTGAGTTCACTCTGTCCCAGACCTTCCAGAGCATTCTGGTGGGCATCGTTGTCTGCTTGGTCTACTCTCTTTTCACCCTTTTCACCTTAGAGGGTATTATCCGGCCGCTGATGGCCGAAGCTATGAATAGCCTGCCACAACGAGTATCGTTGCAGGGTATGAATCTTTCCCAGAAGCTCTGGGTCACCTGTGGTGCGCTGGTTCTTATTGCAGCGCTTTTCGTAAGTTCAGTAAGCTTTGTGGAGAGCAGGAAGGCGATAGAAAGGCAGGCAATAGAACTGCAGCGCGTCCAGCTTGGTCTGGCCACCTCCACCCAGCACTGGCGGAACATAGTTGCCCAGAATAAACATGAACCATTAATTGGGGCACTGGAGCGGTTAGAACTAGGTGAGTCCACCTCAGTCTATCTGACCACCAGCGGTGGATCAGTGCTGGCCAGCAATCCCCGTGGTTTGAAACCCGCACTTCCGGTTGGGCTGCTGGGAGAAATGGTGCAAGAGCCCTCCGGTACTTACGTGGACAAACTGAAGGGTAAGGTGTATGCCTACCAGAGAGTGGAAAGCGTCGATGATTTTCTGGTGTGCGAGGCGGACCGGAGCCGATTCTTCACTCCGCTGCGACACATAGTCTGGATCACCAGCTTAGTTTGCCTGTTAACCCTTATTATCGGTTTTTACCTTTCGTATATTCTTTCCAACAGTTTTACCAAGCCTCTGAGCAAACTGGGACGATATGCGAGACAGATATCTGAAGGAGAGATCTCTGAGAAGGTTACCTTGGCCTCCGGTGATGAGGTGGGAAAGCTAGCTGATGCCTTCGACAGTATGCATCAGAACTTCACCACGTTGGCTGAGCAGGCCCAGAAAATCGCGGCTGGGGATCTTAGCCAGCGAGTAGCTTTTCCTGGTCCTTTTGGCGAGGCCATCAATACCATGGTGGCCAACCTCAGGGAGATGACTAGGCAAAGTCAGGAGGCAGCCTCACGCATTGGCAGTTCCTCCGGCGAGATTGTAGCGGCGGCTCAACAACAGGCGAGCGGGGCGGCACAGCAGGCTGCATCGGTCAGTGAGGCCACGGCTACAATGGAAGAGCTCAGCACCACTGCTCGGCAGATTGCCGAGAATAGCAACGCTGTTACAGCAGTGGCCGACGAGACCTTGAAAAGCGCAGAAGAGGGGCAGGATTTCATGGAGGTGAGTACCAAGAGCATGGCCCTAATTCGGAGCAAAACCGGGGAGAGCGCCGAAAAGATTCTCAGGCTGGGACAAAGGAGCCAACAAATTGGTAAGATCATTGACATCATTAACGAAATAGCGATTGAGACCAAAATGCTCTCACTCAACGCAGCCATTGAAGCGGCCAAGGCAGGAGAGGCGGGGAAGGGGTTTTCTGTGGTTGCCGGGGAGATCCGCCGTCTTGCCGAGGATGTGGTCAAATCCACCGGTACCATTCGGGATGTGCTTTTGGAGATCCAGTCGGCAGCCAATGCCTCGGTTCTAGCTGCTGAGGCGAATGTAAAGGGCGTTGAAGAGGGGGAAGTACGTTTGAACCAGGTGCGGGACGCCCTGGAAAATATTATTGCCATGGCCGAGCAGACAGCAGAGTCGGCGCGGCAGATTTCGGTGGCCACAAATCAGCAGAAGGAGGCAAGCGAGCAGGTGGTTAACACCATGAGGGAAATCTCGAAAGTGGCACAGCAAACGGCAGCCGCCTCCAAAAACTCCATTTCCTCAGCCAGCGATCTCAGCCGGCTTGCAGAGGAACTCAGATCACGGGTAAGCCAGTTCAAGATAGAATAAATGTCTAAGGTGCCTAAAGTGAACTAAAATGCCTAAAATTACGAAAACTTATTTTCATGATTGGCTATAACAGACAAATGACTAATGACCTGAGCGTAGCTCATGACTGAAGACACCGATCTTTTTTCGACACTCAAAGATGATTATCGCGAAACCCTGGAGTATTTCAACGAAGCTTTGCTGCAGTTGGAGAGCAACCCCGATGATCGGGACTCTCTAGATAAGGCCAGCCGGCAACTGCACAACATCAAAGGCTTTGCGAACAGGTTGAGGGCTCCAAAGCTTGGCGAACTGGCCCACATCTTTGAGGATGTCCTGGCGGCTGTAAATGCTGGGCGCTTACCCTTCCAAGAAACTCTCGCCAACCTCTTTTTCGACGGCATGGATCTCTTTGTTCATTATTTGAGAAAAAGAGAAGTCCCTGCAGACAAGGTGGCTGAACTGGTTGAAGCAGTCGAACCCCTGCTGTTGACCGCAATGGAGGAAGAAAGCGCTGCCGAGGAAGAAAGCCCCGCCGAGGACATGGAGCCGCTTCTGCCAGATTTTATCGACTCTGCTCGCGACAACGTGGAAGCAATAAATGGGGGGCTGTCCATCCTGGCAGAAGAACCGTCGAACAGTGCGGTCCTCCAAGAAGTCTACCGGAACGCACACAGTCTCAAGGGTTCTGCCATGACCATGGGCTTTGAGCGTATGGGCAAGCTGGCGCATTATATGGAGGACGTCTTCCGTGTTCTGCAGAGGGGAAATTTGCCGGTAACCAGTGAAGCTTGCGATGCACTTTTCGAGACAAACGACGCCCTCACAGTGATGCTGGACACCCTGGCGGCTAGCAAGCGGATAAAGGTAGATGCGGAAAGTACCATGGCGAGGCTGGCCAACTTGATACCTGAGCTTAAACCCGAAGCCGAAGCCAGGGTGGCGGAGCCTGGTAAAGCTGCAATCGAACCGGCTCCGGTCAGAGATGCCGCTGCCATGACTATGGCTACAGTGCGGGTGCCAACGGTCAGGTTGGATGAACTTGTAAACCTGGCCAGTGAGGCGGCTATTGCCCAAATCCACCTGGCCACTGAAATCGATGGCCTGACTCGCATAGGCGATAGATGGCAACAGATGAGGTTACATGAGAGCGACTTGGGCGATCAATTCCTGGAACTCGGAGATCTTTTGGAGGAGACTAGCCGGCGGTTGCGAGAGGCTGCAGAAAATACCGGGCGCCACATAGAGACCATTCAGCATCGCAGCATGGAAATTCGCATGCTGCCCCTGGCGCTGGTCTTGAATACTTTGCCCAGGGCAGTCCGGGATCTCAGCCGGCAGTTCGGTAAACAGGTGAATTTCAAAGTGGAGGGAGAAGAAACAACTATTGATAAACGCATTCTCGAGCAGATAGGTGATCCTCTCATTCATCTGCTGCGCAACGCTCTGGACCACGGCATAGAGACACCCAAGGCTAGAAGTAGAACCGGCAAGTCCGAAACCGGAACCATTAGACTGCAGGCAAAACAGGAAGGTGGCAAGGTTTTTATCATCCTGGAGGATGACGGCCAGGGCATTGACCCCCAGCGTTTGAAGGAAGCGGCTGTGGACAAAGGATTTGTGGATGAAGACGAAGTGGAGGATTGGAGCCAGGCCCAACTCCTGGATCTCATCTTTTTGCCTGGACTCAGCACAAGCAGACTGGTCACCGACGTTTCCGGACGGGGGGTGGGAATGGATGTGGTGCGCGCCAATGTGGACAGGCTCAAGGGACAGGTGGAGGTGACTTCTGAGTTGGGCAAGGGGACCAGTTTCATTATATCCCTGCCGCTAACCCTGGCAACCGTACACGCGCTAATGGTTCAATGCGCTGGCGAGATTCTAGCTATTCCGACCTACTCGGTGGCTAAAACACTTCAAGTTTCATTGCCTGAAATCAAATCCATCCAGGGACGGAGAGCAATCGTGCATCAAGAAGCAATCCTGCCGGTGCGCAGTCTGGCCTCCACCCTGGGTTGGAAAGAACAAAATGGCAGCCCCGACACCGAGGGGAAGTCTATTGTCGTGGTCCTGCAAGCTGGGGAGCGTAAAGTCGGCTTTCTCGTCGAGGATGTTCTGGGGGAGAAGGAGATTGTTACCAAGGATCTGGGCAGCCATCTGCAAAAGATGGACAACGTGGCCGGTGCTACCATCCTCGGCTCAGGGGAGGTGTCGCTTATTCTGGATGTACCGCAGCTGCTTTGGACAAAACAGCGCGAGATGAGACTGGAAAGGAAAGAGCCTCCGGAAGAGGAGGTAAGCTCGGTCCGGGGCCAGTTGATTCTGGTGGTGGAAGATCAGGTGGTGACCAGGCAGATGGAAAAAAGCATACTTGAGGCGGCTGGCTACCGGGTAGTTACTGCGGAAAACGGTGTGGATGCACTGAACATCTTGGGACAGCAGAACTTTGATCTGGTGGTTACGGACATCCTAATGCCTAAAATGGATGGGTTTACACTTACTAAAGAGATTAGGAGCAGCGAGCGGAGCCGGAATATACCGGTGGTAATCGTAACCTCCATGGAGAGTGAGACAGACAAGATGAGGGGACTCGAGGTTGGGGCCAATGCCTATCTGATCAAAAGCAGCTTTGATCAAAAACATCTGATTGAAACCATTGAGACGTTGTTGGGACAGCGTGGGAGAGAGTAAGGACCCGGCACTAGTGGCGAGACAGGCTAGAAAGGCGAGAAAAGCAATAAATGGAATCAAGAACGCACAAATCATTGCCTTTCTCGCTTTTCCCACGTTTCTCGTCCCCTAAGGTTATGCAGCACCATGACATCTGACCAGCAAATTGAGAAATCAGACTTACAGGAGGCTGTTGACGCGATTCGGGTCCTCATCGTAGACGATGTGAAGAGCGCCCGAGATCTGCTCGAAGAAATCCTGGCCACTGATCCAAGATTTAGAGTGGTGGGAGCTGTGGAGGATGGACTGGAGGCAGTGACAGTGGCCTTGGAGCTGAGGCCGGATCTGATTACCATGGACATTCGGCTTCCAGGTATCGACGGCTTTGAAGCGGTGGAGAGGATTCTGCTGCGGTATCCGGTTCCCATCGTGATGATTACAGCGTCTATGGGCAACCAGGAGGAGAAACTCTTTCGCGCTTTCAATGCCGGGGCGTTGGACGTCCTTGACAAGCAGGAGCTTTACCTGTGGCGGACTCGGCCCGAGATTAGGAACGGCTTTCTCCGCAGATTACGCACTCTGTCCTCTACCAGCGTTATGCGAGGGGTGGGTCGCGTTACGCCTGAACCTGAAGTTCCAGTCCCCATCGACCACAGGCAAATAGGAGCGGGTGAGCCACCTCTGGTGATAGCAATTGCAGCATCCACTGGAGGTCCTGGCGCCCTCATGAGATTGTTCAGGCGAATTCCCAGCCGGGTAAATGGTGCTTTCGTTGTAGTGCAACATATGAGTAAAGGGTTCCTAGGAGGTCTGGCTCGCTGGCTGGATGGGGAAGTGGAGATGGAAGTGCGAAAAGCGCAAGAAGGGGACCTGTTGGAGCCCGGTGTCGTCCTGGTAGCTCCCGGAGATTATCATTTAATGGTTACCGGTAGTGGGACCGTGCATTTGAACAGTTCCCTGCCGATTAACGGCCACCGCCCGTCGGCGGAACTGCTCTTCGAGTCGGTAGCAAACCACTGTGGAAAGCGAGGAGCGGGCATCATCCTCACGGGTATGGGCACTGATGGGGCTGAGGGGCTAAAAAGTCTTCGAGCGTGTGG
This sequence comes from uncultured Syntrophobacterales bacterium, assembly GCA_965603145.1. GTDB lineage: Bacteria > Desulfobacterota > Syntrophobacteria > BM002 > BM002 > BM002. The sequence continues at coordinate 601 of CBFDBW010000088.1, read as the reverse complement.
TGGGCATACCATTGCTCAAGACGAGCACACCAGCATTATCTTCGGGATGCCCAGGGCAGCCATTGAACTTGATGCGGCCGAGGCGATTCTGCCGCTGGAAGAGATCGGACCTCAGATCATGAAGTGGATCTCTGAGTAGCAGGATAGAGGGGTTCAATTAGGTAAGCCAATAGTGGCGGCAACGATTGCAATGTTGATAGGAAATAAATTCCCCACCCTGCGGGTGGGTTTCTAACTTTAACCCGGATGGTTCATGAGCAACCTTGGCAGGAAATGGTGGCGAAATTAGAACTCAAGGAAAAAGAATTTCTCCATTTTCGGGATCTCATCGCCGAGCGAGCCGGGATTTATTTCGGCCCGGGCAAGCATGAAATTCTGAGGTACGATCTGCTCCAGAGGATGGAAGATTGTGGTCTGACCACTTTTACCGACTATTTTCAACTTCTTTCTTCCCCTGTCAGCACAAAGGAGTTCGATCATCTGCTGAACGTGATAATTATCCCGGAAACTTATTTTTTTCGTGACCAAGCTCAGTTCGAGGCCCTGCAACGAGTTGTAATTCCTGAAGTTCTCAAAGAAAAATCTTGTCCTGGCGCCTCAC
>CBFDBW010000087.1:0-8833 GCA_965603145.1 uncultured Syntrophobacterales bacterium | reverse complement strand
ACTCCTGGGCAAATACCTGGGCGAGTTGCCTGTATTTTGAGCTGTCCTTGTGGCTTAAAAAGCCATGACACAGTATCACCAGCGGCCAGGAGTCACTTTCAGGAGTAGTCCGCACACCCTGGAGTTTCAGACCATCGGAGAGTATTTCCAAACGATGTTCATTCATAGGTTTTTCGTCGATTCGGTAATTCGTTAATTCGAGAATTAGGGATTTAGTTTATTAGGCAATTAGTCCATCCTCCCTTTGTTTAGGTCGCTACGACAATTCATAAACCCTGGCTAAATTGAGAGTTCTGATCTGGCACCAAGACCCTGTAGGGGGTAATCAATTATTATTCACACCAACAAATTGACTAGTTTCTGAATTGACTAATTTTCTAATTCTCTAATCAACTAATTTCCCAAGTGTCTTTAGTAGCACAAGTGCAGTAACCGATTCAAGAAGCGGTTGATGCCTTTTTCCTCCAAGTCGTGTTTGAGCAAAAAACCCAAGCGCTTCGATCGCCAAAAATCGTCAGACCAGGTACCTCAATGGGTAAAGGATTCTTTGTTGGCATGAAGGTTGCTTTCGTTTAACTAACGTGAACAAATAAACTTCGCTACTGGACCACACATGGATGATTTAATGAAAGAACGGGATCTGGTTTCTTCGGTCGCCAACATTCTTGAAGAAAATTCCATCTACATTCAGCATCTCATGACCTGCGTTGAAATAGGCAAGGCCCTCACGTCAACCTTCAATATGGACCAGATTCTAATCATCATACTCAAACGGCTAAGCGAATTGATTAAGGCAAAAAATTGGACCCTGTTTCTGTTGGACCCAGAGACTCAGCATCTCTATTTCGAGGTGGTGGTGGGCTTGGACAAAGGGTCACTGGTCGACGTGAGAATACGGCTCGGAGAGGGGATAGCCGGGACAGTAGCGCTTACGGGTGAACCAATTCTGGTACCGGAGGTGCAGCAAGATCCTCGATTCAGCGATCGAGTCGACGATCTCACTGGTTTTGTTACCCGCTCTATTATATGTCTTCCCCTCAAAATGCAGGGGGCGGTAATTGGTGTCATTGAAATAGTCAATCCCGAAGACATGTCTCTGTTTCAGGACAATTTCATGCCGCTACTGTCCGTATTGGCTGATTATGTGGCCATCGCCATCCATAATGCTCGTACCTATAGAAAGATCGAGTCGCTCAGCATCACCGACGACGTGACCGGTTACTACAATACTCGTTGCATGCACCAGCACCTGGATCAGCTGCTTCATCAAGGGCAGGAGGTTTCTCTGGTGTTTCTTGATGTGGATAACTTCAAGGAATTGGTGGACAGCCAGGGACATTTACTCGGTAGTAGAATTTTGGGAGACGCGGCTAAGGTAATAGCCTCCAAGCTGGAAAAAGATGATCTACTGGTGCGCTACGGGGGGGATGAATTCGTAATCATACTGCCTGGACGGGACAAGCATGCGGCCTTCGACAAGGTGGTCGCCGTCCGCAAGGCATTGGCCGATGCTATTTTCCTGCAGGATATGGAGCTTGAGATAAGACTTACTGCCAGCTTCGGTATTGCCAACTACCCCAGGGATGCTGCTGACAAAAAAGAGCTACTGCAGATGGCGGACAATTCTCTTTATCGAAGCAAGGATGTGGGGAAAAATTCGATCACGGTCGCATAGCGCGAGAAAACAAGTTATCCGTTATAGGTTATAGGTTCTTGGTTTACCGAAGGATCTTTTCTCCCCACCACCCCGTCGCCTTTCAGCCATTTATGTCTCTTCAAATGATCCGGATAACAAATAACAGATAACGAATAACGACAGGAGTGCCTTTCTCGCATGACGCCAGGCGCGGATCGCTATTCAGCAGTCCACCAATGGTCCCTACCCTCAAACCACCAGGCTGTGGAATCGGTCTCCAAAATCTGCGCTGCCAACCGCTTGCCCAGGTCCGTTTTCAACCGCTTCAGGGCAAAATGGATCCAATCCTTGGCATAGCTATTGCCCAAATCCTGATGTTCCTTCAGTTCCAGAATGAGATCCAGTTGGTCTGCGTCTCGGGCCAATTGCGCTTCCCTGGACTCCCCTCTTTTGAACTCCTCCAGCAATTTCTGGAGCTCATTGCCGAAAGGAAGTGTCTGAGCTAGATCTCTTATGGCCTGATCTTCTTTAACATCAACGTAGTGCTTGTTCACATAGTTCATGTCCCCAGTGCGAGACTCCGGAATATCGTGAAACAAACACATTCGCACAACAGTAAAAGCGTCGGCCTGTTTATCCAGTCTCGCCATGGCAAAACCAATTGTCGCCACGCGAAAAACGTGTTCAGCCACAGACTCCCTACCAGAACCAAGAAACTGAAATCCACTCCTCGGGGTTTTTTTCAACATGCCCAGTTCGAAAAAGAAATTAACAATGTGCTTCAATTTATCACTCCCATATCCCGTAATTCCAACGGTTTATCGCAGCAAAATCGTTGAAGTCGTAGAAATCGTTGAAACCGTTCAAAGCGCAAGATCGCGGCTGAAAGCCGCTCCCACAGGAGAATCTCTATACACTCTGCCCTCTGCTCTCTGCTCTCTGCCCTCCGACCTCCCGTCTCGCTCGTCTCGCAGCAGGTGCGCTTTGCGCCATGCGTTTATGCGCCGAAAAGATCCTGATAAGCCGGCAGGTTATCCACCCCCACTGCATGCAAGACGCCATTCACAATGGCTTTGGCCATGAGCTGGGCAGCCAGGGCTCCCACCACAGTTACTTCAACCCCGCGGTGAGAGCCTGTACTCAAGGCAAAAATCGTGTCACCGTCATAGAGGGTGTGGGATGGAACCACTGCTCTGGCAATTCCATCCTGGGCCATCTGAGCTACCCGCGTGAGTTCAGCTTTGGTAAGCTTGGCATTGGTTGCCACTACTCCCAAGACGGTATTGTTCTCTGAGAATCCCCCCAAAATTTCTAATTCAACAAGGCTTGCGGCTGCATTGGCCAGTTGCCGTCCATCCTCGGTGCGAACTCCTGCCAGAAGCTCACCGTTTTCAGGATTGCGAACGTCACCGAAGGCATTCACCACGGCCAGGGCCCAAACTTTCAATCCTCTGGGGGAAGCGAGAGAAGCAAAACCTTGCCCAGACTTCATGGCGCGCTCGAGTCCGAAGAGCTTTCCAACCGTGGCACCTGTTCCGGCCCCTACGCATCCCTGCTCAAAACCTTCCTTTGAGGAATTCTCACATGCTTGGTAGCCCATGGTAGCGTCCGGGAAATTCTCGCCTTTATTGAGCCCGAGATCAAAAACCACTGCTCCAGCAACTATGGGAACTACACCATATTCAGTCTGAAAACCGCAGTTTCGTTGACGCAGATAGCGCATCACACCTTGCACGGTAGCCAGACCAAAGGCGCTGCCACCGGTGAGAACCACTGCGTGCACCTGTTCTACAAGGTTTTCCGGCCGCAATGCATCTGTGCCGTGCGTCCCTGGTGCGCCCCCGCGAACATCCACTCCTGCTACCGCACCATTTTCCACCATTACTACCGTGCAGCCTGTGTGATGTTGCTTATCTGTCACCTGGCCGATGCGAATACCTTCAATTCCAACATTATTACTGAAAGCCATCATGTCCTTGTCACTCATGGGTAATCTCAACCGTCGCCTTGATCTCCGCTGTCAATCCTCTCCCCGAAATCAGGCTCCTCGTCAGTTGTCAGTGAATCCAGATGCCGCTGGAGATGTTGATAGATCTCTTTGCCGATCCTTACCCCCAGATCGATAAATTCGGGGCCGTATTGAGCGCCTATATTTGTTCGAAAGGTATCTCTAATTCTGAGGATGCCGTTGACGCCCCAGGGAAAACGGCCAAACAGCTCGGCAATGTCTACTTGGTTATAGCTCATCATGTACCAGACGGTGTCGGTGAAATTATCAGGACCCCAGCGAAACTTGTCTGCATCGTAAAGTGCATCGGCCACTAACTGCCCTGTTAATGTGTCGCAGGTCTGAGGTTCTGAAAATGCTTCATGATTGACGATGGCTTCTGCTATGCATTGTATTTCTACAGGGGTAAGGGGAAAATCCCGCAACAGTTCTTTGGCCGCCTGAGCTCCGGCCGAGGCGTGTTCTTCTTCCGTGCGTTTCATGTCGTGAAGGAGTCCGGCAAGCTGAACCAGTACGACCGCTCGTTCCAACTCTGCCTGCACAGTAAAATACTTCTCCCCCTCAAGAAGCACAATGGTACCGGCGTCCATACTCACTCTTGTGGCGTGTTGAAGGCCGTGACCAAAATCATCCACGTACAGTGGGGTCACCAGCTCTCTACAATGAATCAGCAGCGAACTATGAAAAAAAATACGCCGTGAAATTGCCAGTGCCGGTTTGAATCGTCGGTAGAATTCCGGAACCTCGTACCGTGAGGCAATACAGCGTGCTTCGTTCATCAAACGAAGGTAGATCTCTTTCATGGTGTCGAGTGCTATCCCAGTTGTCAAGCCGTTAACTCGTTCAAATTACCATACTTTTGGAAATCCCAAATCCCAAGCACCAAATTACAAATAAATCACAAATTCCAAAATCCAATAACCAATAACCAAAACATGTTTAGAAATCTCATTTATTAATATGATGCGCGGGTTTGAGATTTTGAATTTCGGTCATTGAGATTTGTTTGTGATTTGTGATTTGTAATTTCCATCAACTTCCATTGTTCGGTATCAAGAACCAGGACGAGTATTATTCGCAATTACCCCCTATGCTCTATGACCTCTCCAATCCGAAATCCCCAATCCCAACTCCGAAATATAAACTCTGTCTTCCGTCTTCTTCTTACTGCGCCCTGCGCTAATGTAGTCGATATTTATCCCGTAGCAGTCTCCGAAATCTGGGTAAGTAAATGAGATCGAAAGTCTCTTCTTTTTCCGGGAAAAGGCGTAGGGCCTGCTTTTTCACTACTGCCACCACCGCCTGCGCCTCTTCCAGCGGCAATTTCGTCTGGGCGAGATAAGCCAGGGAGAAGTCCACCAAAAGCCTCAAGATTTTTATACGGCGTTCTTCCTCTTCAATCTCACCCTTCTCGGGTTGTGTTTCACGTTGCTTCACCAAACTGATCTCCGACTTTCAGTCCCCTTTCAGACACAAAGGCGGAGGCCTCCGCCTTGCCTCCGGATTCGGGGCGAACCTTGCCCACGGAGAGTTTCCCGCCCTCAACAGCAACCTGAAAGCCGTCAGAACCTGCCTGCACCACCGTTCCCGGGGCTTCTGTCGTAGGTTCTCCCAGCAGCCTGGCACCGTAAAAGCGAATCTTCTCTCCCTGCCAGTAACTATACGCTCCGGGTTGGGGATCACAGCCCCGCAGCAAATTGTATATGTCCTGTCCAGCCTTTTTCCAATCAATGGCGGCCACATGATCGCTGCAGGGTGGCTCGTGGGTGGCTCCTTCTTCCGGCTGTGGAATCTTCGGGGCTTTGCCTTCCTTGATTAACTCTACGGATTCGAGAATGGCATCAACCCCCATGGGAAAAAGATAGTTGAAGTAGATGGATCCGGTAGTGTCATCTGGACCAACCTCAATCTCCTTCTGAAGCAAAATGGGTCCCGTGTCAATACCACCGTCCGGCCAGAAAATGGTCAGGCCTGTCTTTTTTCTACCCTTTATGACCGCCCAGTTTATGGCGCTAGCACCTCTGTGGAGGGGAAGAAGAGAAGGATGGTAACAAATGGTGCCCAAAGAGGGCAGCTTAAAAAACTGTTCCGGGATAATGTCAGTGACAAAAGCCAAAATGGTCAGATCTGGCTCGAGCTCCTGGTACTCGGCGAAGACCTGATCATCTTTATAGGTAGATGGTTGAAAAACCGGAATTTCTTTAGCAACCGCTGCTTCCTTAAGTGGATCCTGTCGACTCCCCCTGTCCGGTGGTGTATAGACCGCCACCACCTGTTCATCTTTTTCCAGCAAGTTTTCCAGTACCTTGGCGCCGAAGGCAGCTTGCCCAATCAATACTATCCGCATTGTACACCTCCTAACTGGTTATTTTAGATTTCAGATTGAGACAACAGGAAACTGGAAGATTTCACAATCTGAAATTTGGGATTGCGATTTTTTAATTTCGAATTTCAAAATTTCAACCCTATGCTCTATGCTCTATGCTCTATGCTCTATGCTCTATGCTCTATGCTCTATGCTCCTCTCCTGAATGGTGCCGAGAGACTCTTTGGCTTGTCAAGTGGATTTTTTACCCTCCTCCCCGGCAGGAGGCCGAAATCCTATGAGCCCTCGCTTCCCCAGATCCCGTAGAAATCCGGTCATGGCAACTTCCGCCTCTCGCCGGTTCAGTTTGTATCGACGGCATACAAAGTCTACCAGATCGTGAACTGCACGTTTCCCGTCCAGGAGAGACCAAGTCAGGCTACCCATCTCATCCAGTTGCAGCTTTCTGCTAAGCGTTTCCTCTGACCGCAGTCCCAATCTTGTGGCCAGACTTAGCAGCCATGGCCGCACAGTAAGAGTATAGGTAAGCACGACCTCATCGCTATCCAACTTTACTTCCGAGACCTCTAGGCTCTTAACCGGGCGATAAGCGAGAGACTCTGACCGGTTGGAAGGTCCCTTGGAAAAGTCGTCTTTTGATGGTTTCTTCCGTTTAAACCATCTCATAATTGGAGCAAACTTCCTCAAGCATCTGTTCATTAAGGGGCTTCAGGCCACGTGCCGCTACCCCAAGAATCTGGTTTCGAGAGGCCAGATGCCAGACACGCATCCAGATGTGAGGCAATTTTCTGGTCATCCGAGCCCAGAGCCTGCTTGCAGCAGCGATTGATCCTTGACTTTGCCCCTGCAAGGCCGGTTTTCCATGGTAATTATACTCTCTCATATTTGCTGCATGGCACCAGTTTAGTTCCCCACATCTCTTATGAAACCAAGCCAGTAAATCGCCATCCTTCAAGACAAGGTCTGCCGGACCCCAGCGATTCAAATGGAGGTGCTCCTTTTGATGTTGAAATTCCAGTTGATAGTGGCCCGGGTGAAAGCGATGGCGTACAAGTGCGAACCGTTGAGGTATAAGGGCACGCAAGCCAAATAGAGCCCAGGGTACCATGCCGTCCTCGCTGTGGTCCCTAAATGAATGCAAGATCTCCAGCGGTATGCGGGAATCATCTCGACGCTGCTTCTGGTAAAATTGAAGGAGGATGGCCTTGTGGCACTCCGAGCAATATAGAATAGCCCCCTTGCCGCTTACCTCAGTGCTTTGCCATACAAAGGATTGGACTTCAAAATTGCGCAAAGCTTGTTGCCAGTCATGCGGTAAGGGGATTTCCTGAAAATCCACTCCTGGAGTGGAGGTCGAAAGTCGAGACAACTTTTTCAGATGAGTTTTGAAAGAGAATAGACCTCTTATTTGCTGCCATTTCAACTCAAGAACCGGGCCCACCTCATCATCTAGCTGGAGATACGACGTTGCCAGCGAACTCACCTCCCATTGGGGCGGCACTCGCAAGCTAAGCCCGTTCCAGGCCACTGTTTTCCATAACTCCGACCTCCCGCTATCCATTGGAGACATGCCCTTTCTGCGGGTGGTAGCCGGCAGTTCTTTCTTTCGTTAATTCGAGAAGTCGAGAATTAGTTGATTGGTCGATTAGTCAAATTGTTGAAATCGTTTAAGTTGTAGAAGTCGTTACATCAGCTCACAGCTGAAAGCTCATAGCTCACAGGAGTTCTAAAAATCTTAGAAGTTGTTCGAATCGCGGCTGCCCTTCGACAAGCTCAGGACGGAGAAGCCGCTCCCACAGGATAATCTCTGATCTCTGACCTCTTTGACTGATTTTCTAATTCTCTAATCAACTAATTCCCTAATCGACCAACTGACTACTCACCAGGAGCTGTGCTGTAATTTCTACATTTATCCCCTTCGGACCAGGAAGCGCAAGTGGAAAGTAAACTTTTATCACTCTTAAGAGCTGTGGGAGTGGCACAAGCATTGCAAATGAATCCGTTGATAATTTACGTGTTGCCAATTAATCCAGACATTTGCTAGTATTTCCATCTGATCAACTCATAGGCATCCGGGTTCCTAGCAATGACAAAAGAAATTATTTTCCCTGTCTCGAATGCGTATAAAACTCGATACCTCATTCTGCCCAGCCTGGAAGATCGGCTGCACCGAATCGTGGTAGGCTGGGCCCAGGATGGACCTTGCGATCTTAGCGTCTTCTGGGCCGAATTGGCCACCGGGTTCATTGACCTTTTGGTGGTCGGAGGTGAAATTGGTTTGCGTATTTTGGCCAATTCTGAAGAAACTGTTCCATTCAGCACGGAAGAAATAGACCTGCCACCAGGTTGGATGGTAAGCCACATGTCTCTGGAGCCCCGTGATTTACCTCCTGACGTCTTAAAGATCGTCAACACCTTCTTTTACGATGTTGGAGTGGACACCTCCAGAAAGGAAAAAAAGGAAAAGGTCCGTCTTCTCTCTGACATTCACAAGAGTGACGAAGTCTGGCTCATTCTGAGCAAAGACCAGAAACAGCGTCGGGTAATTGGCTGGTCAAAAGAGGGATCGGCCCAGGTTAATATCTTCTGGGCAAGGTTCGCTGACGATCAAGTATCGGTTTGTGTGGCTGGAGGAAGTGAAGGAGTTCGGATCATTACTACCGAACACCCGGAGGGGGAAGTAATAAACTACGACAAGAACCGTCCCCCCGGAATTGGCGCACCATATCTCAGGATCAACTACGGCGCCTTGCCTGACAATGTCAAAGAGGACATCGGGCCCGAACCCGAGATTGAACCGGAAGACGATGAGGATTCCGCCAAGACCCCTCCCCCCGATCTCGATCTCGACTAAACTCATTGT
>CBFDBW010000086.1:0-8858 GCA_965603145.1 uncultured Syntrophobacterales bacterium | reverse complement strand
GCGAGATGCAGTACCTCTACCAGGATGCTGAAGGTTACTGCTTTATGGACAACAAAAATTACGAGCAGATTTTCATCGACCAGGAGCATTTGAGTGACAGCAGAGATTTTCTAAAGGAAAACATCGACGTCAAGATGCTTTTTTTCAATAGCAAACCAATCGGAATCGAGCTTCCCATCTTTGTGGAGTTGAAGATCGCACAGACGGACCCCGGCGTCCGGGGGGACACAGCTACGGGTGCCACCAAGCCAGCCACTTTAGAGACAGGATTTGTCATCCAGGTTCCTCTCTTTATTAACGAAGGCGAGACGGTAAAGATAGATACCCGCACAGGCGAGTACGTTGAGCGGGCTTAGAATGAGCTGATTCGAAAAGGGGTTCATTACGGTTTTGCCACCAATAATAACACCAATGTTATTAGCCTGTACATCATTCCACTTACTCCATTTCCGGCACAAAGTTAAGAGTTTATTTTGATTTTATTCAACGTTGACAACCTGTTCCTTCCCCGCGTAGCGGGATCTTCGATGTGGCTGGATTGTTTACTTGCTCGAGAACGGGAGCCTTCCATCCCCTCATGATACCTATATAGTATTAATAGCATGCATAGTAAAAGCTTTATGTCTATTTCTAGAAAGGCCTTCCGGCCTGTCAAGCTTCGCTCCCCGGTTGCAGATGAGTAGGAATGGGGTTGGAATCAAAACCATAAAGAAAGGACTCATGGCATATTTCCTGCACTTTTGACTTGACGTGCCTAGGTAGTCTCACAAGGGGGAGGCGCACAGATGGTTAAGCAGGAAAAACGCTTTGTTCCCAGAGTCCCGGTCAAATGGCCTGTCACCATGTTATCCCCTCTAGCTCAGGTGGAGGGAAGAATAGAAAACGTCAGCTCTAAAGGTGCGCTTGTCTCCTGCAAAGACATGCCACCATTAGAGAAAGATCTTCTCATAGTCATCAGGGCGCCAGAGTACAAAACAATGAATCTCAATGGAAAGGTGGTGTGGTCAACGGTCTTGAAGTCCAACGAAGGCGACCCACAGTATGGGATAGGTGTGCAGTTCACAAGGATGTCAGCCGATGACCGTGAGATTTTACACAGAATGATTGCAAAGCTTTATGGAATAAAAGCGGCCCGCAAGACCGATGAGACTTAAAACCCCCCTCGTACCTACCTTCTAAGTTCCCTTCTTTGCCGTGATATATCAACTCATTGTGCAAAGGGTCAGCTTATAGTGCAAAATACTATACACACTGCTCAGAGCTGTGGGAAAATATATCTGGGACGTAGCTTCTTTGGCATTGTGACCGCTGACAGCAAACGAGAGTTACTATGGCAGAAATCAGCCGCCTGGCTTTCTCGCTCAGCAAGCTGGGGATAAAAGCATTAGAGCGGTTGTTCAAAGCCTCGGTGCGTGTTTATGGCGCTGAAAACATCCCAGATGGAGTGTCTATCCTTGCAGTAAATCATTTCACCCGCTTGGAAACCCTGATTCTTCCCCACCAGATTTACAGGCTTACCGGCAGACCGGTAATGTCCCTCGCCCATCACGGTCTGTTCACCGGACCTCTTGGGAGTTATTTGGATAGTGTGGGTGCGGTTTCCACCAAAGATTCCAACCGTGACAAGATTGTGATTCGTTCTTTACTGATGGGTGACCATCCCTGGCTAATCTTTCCGGAAGGGTCCATGATCAAGGACAAGAAGATCTTCGAGAGCGGTAAATTCCTCATCTACAGCGCCACAGGTACTCGACGACCACCACACACCGGCGCTGCTGTCCTGGCCTTGCGAACTGAGTTTTACCGTAGACGGCTGTGCCACTTGCGGCAGACAGATCCAGCTTTACTCCAACAGCAATTGGAGGTATTCGATCTCTCATCCCCCGAACAGGTGAGCGAGCGAGAAACGTTCCTGGTGCCGGTGAATGTAACCTATTACCCTATTCGTTCGCAGCAAAACGCCATTGAGAAGATCGCATCTTATGTTGTAAGTGACCTTCCCGAGAGGATAGTGGAAGAACTGCAAACCGAGGGGACCATGCTTCTTTCGGGGGTGGACATCGATATCACTTTCGGTAAACCTTTGGCCATCAGTCCATTACTCAAGAAGCGCAAGATTCAGCAAGACATACTCAGTCAGCGCCCCATCCTGCCCGACGACGTGCTGCCTTCCAGGCCGTTGATGCGGCGAACTGCCAGCAATCTTACTAGAAAGGTCATGGCCTCAATTTATAGCAATACCATGGTCAATTATGATCATCTGGCCGCCTATATCCTGAAATACTATCCGCATAACCGTCTAGGGTTTTTCAATTTAGCGGAGCGACTCTATCTGGCCGCAGAAACGGTCACCAAGCTGAAGTCCATCCGCTTTCATTCGGGGTTGCTTCATGACCAATGTGTCCAATTATGCCGGCGATACCACCAGATACTGACAGATTTGCTCGAGGTCGCAGAAAAAAGCGGCGTGGTGGATATAGAAGGAGATATGATCTACAAGAAAAGGCTGAGGATGAAGACGTTTCTCGACTTTCACACTATCCGCAGAGAAAACCCGTTCCAGGTAATCCTGAATGAAGTTGAGTTCCTCCACCCGCTTACCAAGAGATTGCGGTTCATTGCCGAACACCCGCGTTGGTTCATGCGCTGGCGGCTGCACCGAAAGTTCCTTCGTTTAGCGAAGCAGGAATTCGCCGCCGACTATAAAGAGCACCAACGCGAGGGCGAGTCAAAACCGAGGCGCATTGGTGCCCCCACTCTTTATAGAAGGTTTCGGGCGAAAACTGGAGTACTACTGGTCCATGGTTATATGGCGGCTCCTGAAGAGGTCAGGCCGCTTGCCGAGTATCTTCATCAGCATGGTTACACAGTTTTTACCCCTCGCCTTCGGGGTCATGGTACCAGCCCCGAGGATCTGGCCCTCAGAACTTGGGGAGATTGGTTGCAGTCGGTGGAGCGTGGCTATTTGATTCTGGCAAATAGCTGCAAAAATGTTGTTTTGGGTGGATTTAGTGCGGGCGCCGGCTTGGCTTTGTTTGCGGCCACCAACCTTCTTTACAAGGTCAGAGCTGTCTTTGCCATCAACTGTGCCATGAGGCTCAGAACAAGGACGGCCAAATTGGCCCCAGCTGTGGTTCTTTGGAACAAATTGGTGGATAAAGTTGTTAAGGACGAAGGCCGCAGGCACTTTGTGCCCAACGAGCCTGAAAATCCTCATATCAACTACCTTCGCAATCCCATTAGCGGGGTAAAGGAATTGATGGAGCTGATGGACGAGCTTTCAAAGCGGCTAAATCGGATAGAAGTTCCGGCCCTGCTGATACAGGCATCGGACGACCCGGTTGTTCACCCCGAAGGTAGCAAACGCGTATATCAGGGGCTCGGTTCTCAGGATAAGGAACTGATTATGTTTAACTCCGACCGCCATGGAATCCTTCGGGGCGATGTATCCGAACGAGTATTCGCTCGAATATTGGAGTTTCTCGACACCAGTCTGACCCCTTAATTCTTATCATTTTTCTTGAAAAATCTTTTTAAACTTTAGGCTTGATATAGCTGTACGCTGCAACTATTGTTAAAATTAGGGGTCAGATGCGGAAGAACCTCACAAACAGATGAAGTCCAACCCAGACAAGGAGGCATTCATGAAGGTAAGCATTGACTACGATTTGTGTATGGGAGACAGGAATTGCAACAAGGTATGTCCGGAGGTTTTTGAATACGATGAAGATCAGATGATATCGAGAGTCCTGATGGACGAGGTCCCCGAACACCTGCAAGACCTGGTGCGAAAAGCCGCGGAGGAATGTGCACCGAAAGCCATTATCGTGGAGGAATAAGAAGGGCGACCACGGCTTTGTTAAACCATTATTTCATAGAAGGAGTGGGGCAAAGTGGGCAAATTCAAAGGGAGTCAAACGGAAAGAAATCTGCTTACAGCCTTTGCCGGGGAATCCCAGGCGAGAAACCGTTATACCTACTTCGCTGAGCAAGCGAGGCAGGATGGGTACATCCAGATCGCAGATATCTTCGCAGAGACAGCCAGCCACGAAAGGGAGCATGCCAAAAGGTTCTTCAAATTCCTGAACGGCGGTGAGGTGGAAATCAAGTGGAGCTTTCCAGCTGGGGTAATAGGTAGTACCTATGACAACCTGTTGGCAGCAGCAGCAGGTGAGAGGTACGAGCACACCGAGATGTATCCGGGATTTGCTGAGGTCGCACGCGAAGAGAGGTTCATCCGCGTGGCTGAGGTCCTAGAAGCGGTGTGTGTGGCGGAAAGACAGCACGAAAAGCGGTATCTGGATCTGGCCGCCAATGTCAAAGAGGGACGGATTTTTAGAAGAGAAGAGGTTGTTGTCTGGCGTTGTCTTAACTGTGGCTACCTGCACGAGTCCAACCAAGCGCCGGAAGTATGCCCCGCTTGTGTCAGTCCGCAGGCCTACTTTGAGCTACTGTGTGAGAATTGGTAAATCCAAGGCATGGGGCTCAGGGCATAAGGTTAATCAAAAGAATACTAAACCCTTGAGCTTCATGCCTTACGCCTTATACCTTTCTTTGGGATCTATCCCCTTATATGATCGCCGATTTTTCGCATTCGCTCCAGTTCATCACCTCCCAATGGCCCGAGGTCAAGGGTCCTGAGAGCCTCTCGCATTTGTTGCAGGTTTTTAGGCCCGGTCATGCAAACATCTACTGCTGGATGGGACAAAACGAATCGGTAACAGTCACTGGCTGCTGGTGCGGATTCACCCGGTGGCATGTTTTTCTCCTGAAGAAGCTGACCCCATCTCGTTGCAGTGTAACTCACTATATCTGGACTGTTTTTGCCTTCCAGATAGGGGAACGTCTCCGATTCTGCCCCGCGGTGTGCGGCGCTGTAGCGAATGTGAAAGATGTCAAAGATGTTTTCTTTGGCCAGCCCTGGGAATAGTCGCCGGTTGTGACTGGATAGAGCCAAGAACTTGAACATACCTTTATTTTTCATAGCATTGGCCTTATCGAGAATCCTCTGGGGAGGTTTCTTCCTGTACCATCCTAGAAGCAAGAGGTCGGCGTGATCCAGTGCCAAAAGCTTCAGTGCTCGGCGGTAGAAGACTTCGAGGAGAAAAGCGGAACGGGAATAGCTTTGAATTACCACAATCAATTCGTCACGTTTTCCTTTTCGGCAAATGTTTTTGATGGCTTGGCACATGCCAGTTCTGCGCAAAGAGCCCCAATAGAAATAGTTGCACCCTCGCTCGAAGGCTTCCTCAAAAGCTTCAGCCGGCGCATCATAGCTTGACCCTACTCCCAAGCGGCCCACTTTGAGGCCGGTCCGGCCGAGAATCCTTTGAGAATTGAAATCCATATAGCCTCCCTCCCCACTTCCGCAGTTGACTGCTCTTTAACAAAACTCTACCCTGAAGCTATCATCCACGAACAAGTGTCGGTCTGTTGGCTCTCTGAAGTAATGGTGTCCCGAAGCGGAAATTCTAAATGGTTACGTCGTTGAATCGTGGTTGTGTTTCTTGTATTTTCTGTCTAAATGTTTCATAGATCATTACGTGGACCATACCATTTATTTTAGGAGGCAGCTATGGAATTACGCTCTCTTGGTACGTCTGAAGTGAAAATCACACCCATCATTATGGGAACCTGGCAGGCCGGTAAAGACATGTGGGTGGGCATCGATGATTCCGAGACCATCGCGGCCTTACAGGCTGCGTTTGAGGTGGGTATAACCACCATAGATACCGCTGAGTATTATGGAAATGGTCATTCCGAGCGAATCGTCGGTGAAGCGCTCGCTGATGTTCGGGATCAGGTAGTCTACGCAACCAAAGTCTTTTCCAACCATCTCAGGTACGATCAGGTCATGGAGGCATGCCATGGCTCGTTGAAGAACCTCAAAACGGACTATTTGGACCTCTACCAGATCCACTGGCCTGCTGGTTCATGGGGCACCGAACTTGTCCCCATTGAGGAGACCATGCGGGCGCTGAATGACCTCAGGAAGCAGGGTAAAATCCGCGCCATCGGTGTGTCCAACTTCTCCAAGGCGCAGCTGGAAGAAGCATCTGGTCATGGCCGCATAGACAGCCTGCAACCGCCCTACTCTTTGTTCTGGAGATATTTGGAAAAAGACGCACTGGACTACTGTATAGAGAGCAACATTACCGTTCTAGCTTACTCGTCTCTCGCTCAGGGACTACTGACGGGGAAATTCGGTCCCGACCACAAATTCGCCAAGGGAGATCACAGGGCGAGAAACAGGCTGTTTCAAGCCGATAACTACCAGCGCGTGCAGCAAGCCTTGGACAACCTGCGCCCGATCGCAGGACGATATGAGGTAAGCCTGGCGCAACTGGCACTTGCCTGGCTCATTGCTCAGCCGCAGACCTGCGCCATTGCCGGGGCCCGCAAAGCCGATCAAGTTTTGGACAACGCCAAAGCGGTGAAGATCCAGCTCCTTCCTGACGACCTAGAAAAAATAGACCGTATCGGCCGGTCTGTCGCCGACCACCTGGATGATAATCCGGTGATGTGGGAGTTTTAGGGGAAAGGCAAGCTTGCGTTCTCTGGGCGATATGGGTAAACTCTTTTCCGCGCATTAGATGAGGCTGCAGTAATGACTAAGAAAGTTTTTCTGATAATTCTGGTAAGTCTGCAACTTGTTAGCTGCGGGTTACGGTGGCAGGGTCAGGGACCGGGGCCGAGAGATGAGGGCTCACCGCCTCAAATCCTTGCCTCTTATGCCGAGCAGGTGGTTCGTCCTGGTGAACCGTGGAAGGTATATTTGAGAGTCAGGGATGTGGATTGCGACATGACCTACGTGATTACCGACCTGTGGCAAGCAGGAGGAGGCTCGTATCCAGTCAGTTTCACACCTATAAGGGGGCTTCCTTGCCCAGAGCTTGTGGGCTACGTTTTCCTGAAGACCCCGACAGATGGAGCTCTGGTCTGGGAGCAATTTCAAGCAAAGCTGTTTGTGCGTGATCGGCGAGGAAATCGCAGTAACTCAATTCAGTTGCCGCTAAACTTTGACCAAGTGTCGGCAACAAAACCGCCTGAACAATGGCGAGTCGCCACTGTTGTTTCTATTGGCGCCGTAAATATTGATCTGATAAACAAACAGGGAACGGACTCAGGAAGATAATAGGTAGATTGCAGATAGTAGATTGCGGATTGGGCCAACAGGACTGAGAATCAGGCGAAGACCCTTACCATCAGGGGGATAGCCACGAACGTTCCCAATGAACTCCCTATATTCGTAAACACGACAACTAATAATATTCGAGTTATCTTATTTTTCCAAAATCCTTTCAGCGATGAGATGTCCTCAGGCAATCTCTCGAAGTCCCTCACTTTTGGTTTGCCTAGAAAAGCCTCCACGAGCCCTGAAACCCACCCCGCCGCGATCATTGGATTGAGTGAAGTAAGTGGAGAGGCGACAATAGCTGAGAGGACCGTCAGGGGATGGCCAAAGGCTATGGCGGCACCAAGACCTGCCAAGACACCATTTGCCAGCACCCACCATTTGATCATATGACTGGTTGTGGCAGCTCCTGCAGTGAAAAAGCCGAGGATAAACAACCCCACTATGAATACGGGAATAATCCATTTGATCAGAGTGACCCACTGGCTTTTGGGAGGAATTTGCTCGAGCGCCTCCATATCCACCGGTAAATTCCAGTGATGTTCTATACCGGGGACATGCCCGGCCCCGACTACTGCCACAATCTTCTTGCCGGGAGCGGTTCTGATCTTTTGAGTAAGGTACTGATCTCTTTCATCGATGAGGATGTGCTTCATTTCTGGAAGTTCTTCTCCTATCTCTGAGAGCAGGGTTTCAAGGACATCCTTGTTTTTCATTTTCTCTATATCTTCCTGGGTTATGGCATCCAACTCCCCTGCCGAAGTGATGAACTGGGCTAGCAGCTTTATTTTTGTCCACAGCCCCATCAACCGCCAGGTTCTTGACAGGGTGGTGCGAATGTCCCTGTCGGTGAGATGTATGCTAGCTCCTACTTCCTCTGCCGCCTGGATGGCTCGCATCATTTCTTCCCCGGGTTTGCTCCCGAGTTTCTGACCGATCTTTTTCTGGAAGTATGCAAGCATGAGATTTGACAGTAAGAGAAAGGCCTTTTTCTCCTTGATTACCTTGAAAAGATTGGTGTCTTGCCATTTTTTCTTTTGTGTTAACGATTGATATCTGTAATTACAGAGCTCGACACAGACGGTGTCGGGCTTCTCTTCATGTATAACCTGATGAACGAGATCAGCACTTTCCCTCGACACATGGGCAGTTCCGATAAGGAGTATTTCCTTGTCCTCAAAGGTCAAATGGTGGACATTGTCGCTGTTGGTCATGGAACTCTCTTATACGCTTGAGGATTCGGATTTTGTATTTGTTTCGTGCTCGCCCTGTTGAATTCCGCTATGTGGACTCGCCGAAGGCGGGATTCCACAGAGAAAGGGTTTCATATTTCGAATTTGAGTGAGAAGCACTCTTTCGTGACCAGAAGTGTAAGACTTATCCCGGGTCAAATCAAGCATAAGAAAGGCCAATATGGGGATGGAGAAAATTATGGTGGAACTAGGCGGAACTGGTGGCTCTTGATTGGTTGATGAAATTAGCGAACGCTATTGATCAGAAGTAGACTATCTTGGTTTGTGGTTCAAAGCAGATTTCATCACAATCAACCACTTTATACCGCTCAAATGGTTTTAGAACCTTGCCATTTAATAAGGTGCCGTTTTTGGAATCGCAATCCACTAGGTAACAGGCTGCGCCCGAGGGATGTATGTATAGATATGCGTGCGCTTTAGAGATTGTACTGTTGTAGAGGGCGATGTCGTTGGTTGAGTTGCGTCCGATG
>CBFDBW010000085.1:0-8909 GCA_965603145.1 uncultured Syntrophobacterales bacterium | reverse complement strand
GAGTTTTCCATCTTCATGGCCTCGAGAATGAGGACCACGTCTCCTTCATTTACCGCATCACCTTCCTTGACCTCATAGCGAATGACCATCCCCGGCATGGGCGCCTCAATTGAGGTGCCTCCTTCCGCAACCGGCTTTGGAGCGGGTGCTGCCGCAGGAGTTGGCGCGGGAGCAGCAGG
Source organism: uncultured Syntrophobacterales bacterium (assembly GCA_965603145.1). GTDB lineage: Bacteria > Desulfobacterota > Syntrophobacteria > BM002 > BM002 > BM002. The sequence goes on along the minus strand of CBFDBW010000085.1, from coordinate 8,730 downwards.
CGCAGCGACGGGAGCTGGCGCTGCCACAGGTTGTGGCATCATGGGCGTCACCGCCGTCACCACAGGTGCACCACCCACTTCATCCACTTCTACCTCGAAATAGTCACCATCCACAAATACATTGAAGGCCCGAAGTCCCGGACTCTTCTCCGGTGCCGGTTTTTCCACCTTCTCCACCAGCTTGCCGGCCTTGGCCAGAGCAATGAGACGGTCCTCTTCCTTTGCCTGCTCCAGAGTTTTGGGCTTTACTTCGTCGGGGACTTCTTCCAGGTTATATTTCCACTTCAAAAAACGAACACCGGTGGTGGGATAAAGGGCCACAATTAGCTGATCGTCTATGTCTTTAGCCAGGTCTCCGGCCATGGCCTTGGCTTTATCCAACTCTGGTTCCAGCACGTCGGCCGGTCTCATTGTGATGGGCTTTTCCCCACGCTCATATCCCTTCAAGGCCTTCTTTCGCACCTCAGGATCAATGGGTACAGGCGTTTCTCCGTACAAACCGTAACAGAGATCCTTCACTTGAGCGGTGATCATCTTGTAACGCTCATCCTCGGTATCGAAAAGAACATTGTTAACCGTCTGAATACCAACGATCTGGCTGGTAGGAGTAACCAGGGGTACCTGACCCAATTCTTTGCGTACCCGCGGCAATTCGGCAAAGACCTCATCGATACGATCCAGGGCATCCATATCTCTCAGCTGGTTGACCAGATTGGAGAGCATGCCGCCCGGAGTCTGATGGAGGAGCACGTTGATGTCTATTACCGAGAGCTTGGTGTCGTCCAAAAGATGTCTATACTTGGGAGAAACTTTTTCCATGTACTCAGAAAGCTCAGCCAACTTCTTGATGTCAAAGCCCGTATCCCGACTCGTTCCCTTCAGGGTCATCACCAATGGTTCCAAAGCCGGGTGCGAGGTCCGATAGCCCCAGGGTGACAACACGGTGTCAACAATATCCACTCCAGCCTCTATGGCCTTCAACAGGGCCATGCAGGATTGGCCTGAAGTGAAGTGGCTGTGGAGATGAATCGGTACCTTTATGTCCTTTTTGAGGGCTTTAATCAGCATGTAGACATCGTAGGGCGAGATGAGACCCGCCATATCCTTGATACACACCGTGTCTGCCCCCATGTCCTCCAACTCTTTCGCCTTCTTAACGTAATAGTCGGTATTATAGACATCCCCGCCCATTCTTGGCTCGGTGAGGGAGTAACAGATAGCGCCCTGGAAGTGCATGCCCATTTTCTTAATAATAGGCACAACCGTCTCAAAATTGCGCAAATCATTCACTGCGTCGAAGACCCTAAAAACATCAATGCCATTTTCCGCTGCCCGCTCTACGAATATCTCGGCAACATCGTCGGCATAGTTGCGATAACCCACCAGATTCTGCCCCCGAAGTAACATTTGCAGTGGCGTATTTTTGACATACTTTTTGAGCGTCCGCGGTCTTTCCCACGGATCCTCTCCGAGGAAGCGATGCATGGTGTCGAAGGTTGCCCCACCCCAGACGCCCAGGGCCCAGAAACCAACCTCATCCATCTCCTCCGCTATGGGTATCATGTCTTCGGTGCGCCCTCTGGTGGCAAAAATGGACTGGTGCGCATCCCGAAAGGTTAAATCTTGAATCTTGACCGGATTGGTCACCTTTACGTTTTCCTCCACCAGTCCAGCCGTAAGTTTCGTGTGTTTGTCTGCCATAATCCTCTCCTCTTAGTCTCTCCTTAAGCGCTGCTCACTCTTTCCTCAAGCACTCAATTCAGTGAAGGTAAACCTGAAAGAATCACAATCAGCAGGTTGTGCCGTGGCGCCAGAGGTAATAGCCCTCAACATTAGAGAACCATACTGTCCACTAGCGCATTACCCGCAGCTGAAGTAACCTGCGCATTTCCATCATTGCCTGTCTGCCTGACGCGGACCACAGACCTGTCGCCACCAGGGCGGGAGCAGAAACTGGTTGACTCACCGCTGCCATGGCGAGTTGCTGCTCTTCTTGACTCCTAAGGTATCTGTATACTGCGGCAACCGCAGCAGTCAGTCTCTTTTTCTTACGCTCGTCCATTTTTCTAATCATCCTTGCTTTGCTACGAGGTTACCAGCCGCTGTTCCAATCTGTTTTTTTGAGGTGAAGAATCATGCTGCTCATCTTGACTTTCAGCTGGCGGTCAGTCAAAAAGAGTCGATTTATAACAGGACTGTAGCGTTCTCCTACACGCGGGGCTTTTGCCAGTGGCTTCCAAGTAGTCTAAGTCAAACGAATGGAGGAATTCCAACCACCTCGTGGCCGAAAGACCATCGCGTCCCACAGCCAAGGCCTTCTCATGCTAAAGATCAAGCTCTGCACTGATACCCTGCATGGCTTGCAGGCTCAGCTCCGCGAAGTCGGCAAGCGGTACCCCTATTTCCTCGCAAAGCCTGATCTGATCTCGATTCACTCGCCTGGCGAAATCTTTCTTTTTCATGCGCTTCAGAATGGACTTGGGCTTTACACTTGCCAGTCGCTTGTCCGGATAGACCAGGGCTGTTGCTATAACCAAACCGGTGATAGACTCAGCACAGGTTAGAGCGAAATCGAAGGTGGACTTCCTCTCCACCCCCAGAGCTTCTGCGTTATGAGCTTTGATTGCAGTGATCGCTTCAGGTGGCAAATCACGAGCGGCCAGGATGTCAGCCGTCCGCAGCCCATGCTCCGAGGGCTGGTCGGCGGTCTCTTCGAAGTCTAAATCGTGTAACAGACCCGCGATACCCCACAGATCCACGGGCTCATTCAGACGCTCGGCCAGTGCCCGCATTATTGCTTCCGTCGCTAGACAATGCTTTCGCAGATTTTCGGCCTTCAAATGATTGTGCAGCAAATCAAGAGCCTGTTGCCGATCCATCGAACAGTTCCCGCCCCGCTATAAGCAAGTATTGCATTTTCGTGGGAAATAATTGTTTTGAAGCAAACTTTTGAGTTCTTGAACCCTCAGCGCTATGCGCAATTTACCCTGCCATGGCCACCCGACGGGTCTTTTTCTTCAGACGGTTAATCCGCCGCCTGAGAATTTTCATTTTCTTTTTGTCTCCCGCCTCCTTCGTGGCCTCCTTTTGGCTACGCAGTTCCCTTATTTTTCCCTTGATGGTGCGCACGTCGACGCTCGTCTGCCGCTTTTTGTCATCCACAATTCCTTTGGCTTTCTTGACGGCGGCAAGAAGTTCACTTTTATTCATTGCATGTACGCCGACGATTCCTTCAAGACCCAGGGCTACCTCTCGCAGCTCTTTGGCGGTCATCCGATCCAAGGGTTTTTCTCCGAACCCTTTTTTCTCTTCTGGCTCTTTCTTCTCTTTTAGCTCTTTTTTCTCTTCCGGCTCTTTGAGCTCTTCTGGCTCTTGCGGCTCTTTGAGCTCTTGCGGCTCTTTGAGCTCTTCCGGCTCTTTGAGCTCTTCTAGCTCTTGCGGCTCTTTGAGCTCTTCTAGCTCTTGCGGCTCTTTGAGCTCTTCTGGCTCTTGCGGCTCTTGCGGCTCTTCTAGTTCTTTTTTCCCTTTTGCTTCTTTTTTCTTTTTAGCCTCTTTTGGCTTTTTTTCCTCTTTTAGCTCCTTTTGCTCCTTTTCCGTCATATATCCCAACTCCTTTGCCCTTCTGGGCTTGAGTATCGAGAATCCAGCACGCCTCCTGTTGACTCGCCTAGGGTCACGTGCTAGAGCCTTCCTTCTCACTCTTTTCAACCATTTCCGTTAGCTTCAAAAAAGGCCTGAACAGATCAATCGGAATGGGAAAAAGGGTGGTGGAATTGTTTTCTGCAGAAACTTCTCTAAGTGTCTGCAGATAGCGTAACTGCAAGGCCATTGGATGCTCAGAGATTATCTCGGCCGCTTGGGCCAAGCGGTTTGCTGCCTGATGTTCACCTTCGGCATTAATAACTTTAGCGCGTCTCTCACGTTCGGCTTCAGCCTGACGAGCCATGGCCCGCTGCATATCCTGGGGAAGATCGATGTGTTTGACTTCCACGGTTGTAACTTTCACGCCCCAGGGATCGGTGTGTTTGTCCAGAATCTCTTGAAGCTGGCTATTGATCTTATCCCGGTCCGAAAGCAGCTCGTCCAGTTCCGCTTGCCCACAGACACTACGCAAGGTCGTTTGAGCCAGCTGCGAGGTGGCATAAAGATAATTTTCCACTTCTACCACCGCTTTAATGGAATCCATCACCCGGAAGTAAATAACTGCATTGACCTTTACAGATACATTATCCCGGGTGATTACATCCTGAGGCGGTACATCCATGGCCACCAAGCGCAGACTGATTTTTACCATCTTGTCAACAACAGGAATAAGAATAATGAGTCCCGGTCCTTTGGCCCTGTCCATAACCCGACCAAGGCGAAATATAACCCCCCGCTCGTACTCGTTCAAAATCCGAATCGCACTGGCCAGAAAAAGGCCTGCAAGTACGACCAAAAAAATGATGGTGTAAGGCATGCCATCCTCCTGTCAAAACAGCAAAACTGCTGTAAACCGCGGTCTCAGGCGACCAAATCATTGCTTTGTATCACCTATTTTTCGCACTTTCAACCACAAATTTTCCACCTCTATCACCTCTACCTTCGAGCCAACGGGCACGATATCCTCGGAGGTGGCATTCCAGAGTTCCCCGTGGACAAACACCTTTCCATCCGGTGCCAGGGACTCTTTGGCCACCGCAATCTCACCGATCAATCCCTGGTAGCCGGTACGAGGCTTAGCCATGTGTGCCCGCACAGCAAGCAAGGCCACGGTCATGAAAAAGCCTGAAATAACGAGCACCGCCGGAATCAAAACACTCCAGGAGATTCGCAACCCAGGAGTCCCGGTGTTGAAAAGCATAATGGAACCCAAGGTGAGGCAGATGATCCCTCCGACGCTGAGCATACCATAGCTGGTGACCTTGATCTCCAACAAGAAAAGAACGGCTCCCAGGAGAATCAGAAGTACGCCAGCGTAATTAACCGAAAGGGTCTGAAAAGCGTAGAAGGCCAGAATCAAGGCAATGCCGCCGATGACCCCCGGGAAAATGACACCAGGATGAGAGAGTTCGAAATAGAGGCCGGCCATACCGATGAGCATCAATAGATAGGCTATATTTGGATTGCTAATGGTCTTGAGGATCTTATCTCGCAGATTCTCCTCTACTTTTTCTGCAGGAAGTCCTTTGAGAGCCAGTTTCTTTTCTCCTTCTTTGGTCTGAACTGACCAGCCTTCAAGTTTGGCCAGAAGTTCATCCACGTCTTTGGCGACCAGGTCGATCACTTTGAGTTTCAGGGCTTCCTCGGCGGTGATTGATACACTCTTTCGCACCGCTTCCTCTGCCCACTCGGCATTGCGGCCGCGTCTGGTGGCTATACTTTTTATGAATGCAACAAGATCATTGACCACCTTGGTGTTCATGGTTTCGTCCATGTCCTTGCCACCAGCTACCACCGGATGAGCTGCGCCTATATTTGTACCCGGGGCCATAGCGGCAATGTCAGCAGCCATGACAACGAACACACCGGCGGAAGCAGCCTGGGCGCCGCTGGGCGATACAAAAACCACCACCGGAATCGGGGCGTTCATAATGGTCTTTATCATGGTTCTCATTGAGGTAACCAGACCGCCTGGAGTATCCAACTCCACCACCAGAAGGACCGCATCTTCTTCCACTGCCTGCTTTGCTCCTCTCGCCAGAAAAGCTGCGGTCCCAGGATTTATGCTCTCCTCGATACGCAAGATTTTGATGTGCTTGTCTCCAGCCAGTGAAAGGGGAAGTGAACATAACAGCAGCACAATAAGCACCGATCCTGCCAGAACAGTCAAAAGGTTCAATTTTTTAGTGGACACCTCTAACTTGGCTGCAAACTGCATTTTTTCCCTTTCTGGACACTCTCATTAGCCTCTTGCTGTTCCCAGCAAGATTAAAAGTGGACACTCTGCACTCGTACCCCGTCGTGCTGCGACTCTCATTATTCGAGTCCCTCAGTCGCCCCCCGCACTAATGATAGCAGTAACTGGACGTCCTCCCACACCCTCCGCTTTTCGAGAGGATTGCGGAGAAGATAGGCAGGGTGATAGGTTGGAACTACTGGAATCCCTTCCAAATAATGAACGCGATTGCGAAGTTTGGAGATGGGTTGCTGGGTGGAGAGCAAGAATTGGGCGGCAAAGCTTCCCAAGGCCAAAATGGCCTGAGGTCGAATGGCTCGAAGTTGACGCCAAAGGAAGGGACCGCACTGCTCTATTTCGTTTACCTGGGGGTCGCGGTTCCTCGGCGGTCTGCATTTGATCACGTTACAAATATAGACCTCAGCCCGCCGCCATCCCATGGCGGCGATGATACGGTCGAGTAACCTACCTGCAGGACCCACAAAGGGGCGACCCAATCGGTCCTCTTCCTGACCTGGCCCTTCTCCAACGAGAACTACTCTGGCTGAAGGGTTTCCTTCTCCAAAAACAATATGGGTTCTATCGGAGTGAAGCTGACAGCGCGTACACTCTCCCAAGTCGGCACGAATCTGTTCCAGGGTTTCCGGGAGGTCCTGGATGGCGGTGATCGGCTGACACTGCAACCATTCCAGGCCCATTAGGGCCTGATAGCTGAGATGCTGGCGGAGGGAATATGCCAAATCAGCCAGATCTGGGCGTGGTGATCTTCCCAACTCCCCGTCTGAACTGGCTTTTTTATTCTGATCGGCAAAACGCATGCTTCTCTTACCCGGTAAAGGTTATTCTTGACTTTCATTATAACAGGTTTCTTAGGTACCCATAAATGTAAGGCCCATTTATCCTGAAGCACCTCAAATACTGACCATCTCATGTCTGCCACAGACGTTCCACCCGATTCCAAATGTGGGCCGCAATCACTTCTTTGCTTTCTAACGGCAGGTTCTCTACCTCGCCTCCCGGCCACAAAATGTTTACCTCATTGGTGTCGCTACCAAACCCGGCACCGTCTATGGTGAGATCATTAGCCACAATAAAATCCAAATTTTTCTGCTGAAGTTTCTCCTTGGCATTTTCCAGCAAGTTTTCAGTTTCTGCAGCGAACCCAACCAGAATCTGGTTGTTTTTCAGTTCCCCCAGGCGAAAAAGGATGTCTTCAGTTCGCTCCAACTCTAAAGACTCATTGTCGCCGCTCTTCTTTATTTTTCCGGAGGCCATCACCTTTGGGCGATAATCGGAAACTGCCGCAGCCATCACGACCGCATCCACCTGCACCATTTTCTCAACAACAGCCTGGTGCATCTCCTTGGCAGTGGCTACTCGAACCTCCTTCACCCCAGATGGCGGGGTCAGAAAAGTGGGTCCGCTAACCAGAGTGACCTCTGCTCCCCTCCTGTGCGCCACTCTCGCCAGAGCATAGCCCATTTTGCCTGAAGAAGGGTTTGTCAGATGTCTCACCGGGTCAAGCGCTTCCCTGGTGGGACCCGCGGTTACCAGCACCCTTTTTCCCTTGAGAGATTGCGGGGTCAATACCTGACGAATTTTCTCCATGATCTCATCCACAGGCGCCAACCTCCCGAGGCCCTGGACACCACAGGCCAGGTCACCGGCATCCGGACCAACCTGACGGAATCCCCAACTTCGCAGCTTGGCCAGATTCTCTTGGACCGCCTGGTTCTCAAACATGTTCACATTCATAGCTGGGCAAATGATTTTAGGAGCGGTGCAGGCCAACAGGGCCGTAGTCAGGTAATCATCACCAATCCCATGGGCCAGTTTTCCAATGATATTGGCGGTGGCGGGCGCAATCACGGCCACTTCAGCCTCGGTGGCCACTTCAATGTGGCCAATTCGCGATTCTGCCTCCAGATCAAAGAGATGAGTGCAAACCGGCTGGCCGGAAAGCACCTGGAAGGAAAGAGGTTGGACGAATTCCACACCGCTCCGGGTCATAATTACCCGAACCCTAGCTCCTTCCAGGGCCAAAAGCCTGGTTAGTTCCAAGGCTTTGTATGCGGCGATGCCGCCGGTTACCCCCAGTAAAATCTTTCGGTCTTTTAATTCGGCCATAATGCCTCGTCTTTCAAAGCTGTCAGCTGATGTCTAAATACTGATATCAGGGCATAGATGCCGCCATCTGTGGGGCTACCCAGATCTCGACCCTGGTTTTCAGGGGGAACTCGGCCACAGTAACCAAGCAGCTGCGTTCATCTTTTTCGAAGCTGAGGATCACTCGTCGGTAGCGAAAACTGGATTTGAGGGTCCAGCCATCTTTGGGCATGTTCGTGGTGAAGAAATTTACCAAAGATTCGCCCTGCACATAGCCCTCGAATACCAGGACGCCCGCTGAAAAAGAGGGTGTACTGTAAACAAAGGAGCTTTTCTTGACCAGGGAAAGTTCTGCAGGAATCAGAATATCAACAAAGTCATAGTAAACCGGAGCCGGAGCCTTAACCTCGCTTTTCTTCTCGCCAGTTTCCTCAGAGGTGTCCTGAGACTTTTTCATGGCCGCACACCCGGCGCCAACAAGGAGAAGAATCGAAAGCATTAAGACTAGCAAACGACTTTTACTGGCAACACCACCATCCATTTTCATATCCTCCCCTCCTTGCTCCGCTGGAGCGAACCTCCCTGTGATACGCCGTCCCTAAACTCTTTACTGCCTGATTCTCTCTTCATAATTCTCTGAAGATGAGTTCTGATAGCTCTTTCCGCTGGGATTTCTGCTGCCGATGTTGCGGATGTCCAACTGCGAAAACCGCCATGAGTTCATATAACTCGGGTGTTTCAAGAAT
>CBFDBW010000084.1:0-8937 GCA_965603145.1 uncultured Syntrophobacterales bacterium | reverse complement strand
GGCTAAACCCTAAGATTCAGTTTCAATAAGTCTTTCTATCACTCCATTACTCCACCTGACTCTAGCAAAGACCAGGTAATTTCTGGAGGTTATCCTTTAAATTATATATTATAATGCTTCGGATGAATACTAGTCGTTATCGGGATCTAAACACTGCACTCCGAGAGCAGTTCGGATGCCGTGTACAGAAGATTACTCTGGATGCGGCACTAACCTGCCCGAATCGAGATGGCACCCTGGGCGTAGGCGGTTGCATCTATTGCAATGCCAGAGGTTCGGGGACCGGCTTATCCCAACAGTACACCATCCCCCAACAACTGGAACGTGGTAAAGAACGGTTGCGCCGCCGCTATAAGGCGAAAAAGTTTATTGCTTATTTTCAGTCTTTCTCCAACACTTACGCGCATTTGGATGAACTGAAACACCTCTACTTAGAAGCCCTTGCCATAGAGGATGTGGTGGGTCTTGCCATTGGCACCAGGCCTGACTGCGTGGCTAACCATGTTCTGGACATGTTGGCCGATTTGAACCGGCGGACTTACTTATGGGTAGAATACGGCCTACAATCTATACACGACCGCACTCTCAGACTGATCAACCGGGGCCACGACGTTGCAGCCTTTGTGGATGCAGTGGAGCGAACCCGTCGGCGTGGCCTCGACATCTGCGTCCACGTTATCCTGGGACTGCCCGATGAGGATAAGACGGAAATGCTGGCCACAGCACGAGCCCTGGCCAAGCTCGACATTCAGGGGATCAAAATTCACCTTCTTTACGTGATTCAGGGCACACCACTTGCAGATCTCTACCAGAGTGAAAACTATCGTTGTCTGAGCCGTGAGGAGTATGTGGATATTGTCTGCGAGTTTATAGCTCTGCTTCCCCCACAGGTGGTCATTCACAGGCTCACCGGTGATCCTCACCCGGATGAACTCCTGGCCCCGGAGTGGGCACTGGACAAACAGACCAATCTGCAGGCTATCCGTGACACCTTGGAAAGTCGCGATCTTTGGCAAGGAAAGCATTTCAGCGGGCAGCTAGCAGACACCAGGTAGCAGCTTCACTAGCTAGTGTCCATCCGTAAACCTAGCTCTCGCGTGTCATTCTGAGGAGCGAAAGCGACGAAGCATCTCTTATTTCCTTGGTTCGCAGGAGATTCTTGGCGGAGTTTATCCTGAGTTAATCGAAGGGCTCAGAATGACAACACGCCATTTCCGGATGGAAACTAGCTAAGCACTGGACACTGAAACGAGTAATCTGTAAAAACGCTTTTTGGTGTTCACTGTCTCGTGTATATTGTTTGGTTTAAATGGCTGCCCGCTTGTCCCAAGCGTAGTCTCGGGGCTGCTAGCTGGACAATGAAAGTTCTGATTCTGAAAGGCCCTCTTTGGTGAATTCGATCCCTCCAGATAGTTCCGGCCGTGCCTGGATCGGTCCTTTTCTTTTTCTCAATGTCCTAATGTTCCTGGTTTTTTCCAACATTGCCATTTTCTACCTCTATCCTATCTATCTTCAAGCGATCGGGAGCAGCAAGACCACCATCGGTTGGGTCATGGGCCTCATGCCCATCAGTACTGTAGTTTCCAGGCCCTATATGGGGAAATTGGTAGCGCGTCGGGGCGAACAATGGGTTATTCTCCTGGGTCTTATCATTATTTTCTTCACCACCTTGGCATACCACGGACTCCAGCAAGTGGGGTGGCCCATGCTCCTCGTTCGAGTCTCACACGGTATAGGATTTTCAGCATTTATCTCCGCTTCCTACACTGCGGTGGCCCAGTGGGTCCCAGCAAAGCGACGAGGCCAGGCGTACAGTTACATCGGCGCTACCATCCTTGCAGCTGTAGCCCTTATGCCTTTAGCAGGTGAACACCTGATCAAGGGTTTTGGATATCCTGCATTGTTCAACGGTGCGGCCGCCACTGTGTTACTCGCTGCTATTCTGACATTTACCCCGGCTACAAGTCGTGCCGTCGCAACAAACAGATATGAGGGTTCTGTTCTCTATGGTCCATTACTGCGAAGGCGATCCACTTGTCTACTGCTTCTGGCAATCCTACTCTTTGTCCAGGGCCACGCCACAGTGTTAAACTTTGTCGCTCTCCAGGCTGACAGACTCGGACTGCCACCCGGACACTATTTTGCGGTCGCTGCATCCCTGGCTTTCATCTTGCGCCTCGTCGCTGCGTCTTTCATCGATCGATGGGGTAAAAAGCGTTTTATGAGAGTTTCCTATGTTTCTTTCGGAATCGGCATTTGCTCCATACCCCTGATCTCGCACCCACCGGCGTTTTATGCCTCCGCTTTCCTCTACGGTGCAGGGCTTGCTTTCCTGTTTCCAGCGGCCGTAGCACTGGCCGCGGACCAGGCGAAAAAACCGGAAGAACTCCCTGGCATGATGAGTCTGGCCACTGCGGTCTTCGACCTAGGTTTTATCAGCGGTTCAGTGATCTCCGGCTGGCTTGCCGATCTTTTCTCACTGGACATCCTATTCCTGGGTGTCGGCGCTCTCAGCTTTGTTGGTTTCGCTCTGATGTACTCGCCTATCGAGGAGGCACCAACCTCATAACTAAACACCTTAAATGCAGTCCACCAAATATTGGTCACCCGCCCATTTTTCGGGAATTTAAAAAACGATTATGGCTTTTGCTCCGCAAGATAACTACAATCTCCATCTCCCCCAATCATTGGGGGAGATGGTTGGGGTCAGGGGGAATCTGCTTCCATATTCTAATTGTTCACCCCACACCATAATACACTCCCCTCAAGGGGAGAGGAGATTTTTTGCGGAGCTAAGTGAATAGGCGTTTTAGGAATTCTACGGCTAGGATATTCCAATTCCTCAATTCTTCGCGCTCGCTGCGCTCCGCTCAGTCCCCACCCCTTCAGGGCCGAGGCCCCGGTTTCCCTAATTCCTCAATTCTTCAATTGTCTTCTGCTGACAAAAAGCGTCAGTTTGCGCCGTTTAGGGTCGGAAGGGTGATGAGCGTGGTGGATGTGGACTCCACTATTATTCTTCTATCTTACTTATTATATTACTAAATTGATAATAGTAGAAACGAGAGTTGTAGTTGGCACCACTCATGCACTGAGGCGTGAGCACTTAGTAAATCAAACGTGTAAGAATATGGAACACTCAAACGACAGAGGAAATATCATGTCTGATCTGGAAAGAGTTGTTAAAAAAGCTGAGATCTTGAAATGGGCTGAGGAAAACCGCAGCTGCAAGCTCACTGATGCGCCCCATTGGATCATTATGGCCCTCATGGAAGACATCGTCTATTTCGATTGTCGTCTCGTCGAGCAGTTAGTTATGGCTTTGAACGGATCCTGGGGGGCAGTTATGCAAGATGGATATCTTGAGCACGCCACTGAAAAGCTCATGACCAACGTCTTGCTTGCCAGCCTTCATGAGGATGGTTACATCGAGATCCCACTTGGCTTGATGGACGCCCCACGGTTGTTTGATTTTGACCACGACCTTGACCTTGAAGTGAGTTTGACCCAGTCAGGGAAAGAAGCCCAGGTATGGGAGGAATTTAATCTGTTTAAGCCTATCGCTCGCCAGGTTGAGCTTCAATAGCAGGGTAAACCGACGCCATTTAACACAGCAAACAACGATTTTGCCACTCTCCGCGTAGACCACGCACAGAAAGGGCCCGGAGCCACATAAGCTCAGGGCCCTTTCACTATTATCCACCGCTTGAAGGTTAGACCCTCTGAATAGCAACCCTGTGGGAGTGGCTTTCCAGCCACGACTTTTCCCTTTGCCCCAGAGGTCAATCGCGGCTAGAAAGCCGCTCCCACAAGTTTTCTGCTCTCAATGCGTTTCAGAGTTACTCAATCTCAATAAAAAGTATGTACCTCGCCCTCGAGTACCGCACCTTCTTCCCAGTCTAGAAAGCGTGTATTGATATGTGCCTCGAGATTAGCCGAGTTCTTGACCCATAACCTGTTGGTTACCTCAATCTCACCTTGAATCCTACCGGCCACTGTCAGGTCCCTCACCTTGATCTTGCCCTTCACCACCCCCCCGGGATAGATATGGAGAGCTCCTTTGGTGACAATTGTGCCTTCAAACCTACCCGCCACAAATATGTCTTTTTCGCACTCGATTGTGCCAATAACCAAACTATTTAGCCCTACAACATTCATCACCGCACCCGCAAGATAGCTGCACAGCCCATGGTTACACGCACTCTATTCGCTGCCGGCTCGCCTTTCCTTCAAGACGTGGCGGCAGTTTTCCCAGATTATACAATGAGTGCGAAACTTACAATACAGTTCAGGGTCAGTGCAGCTCCGACAATCTGTCAGGCACTTGTCACAGTAGCCATATTCGTACTTTTCACAATAAAGCACTGCTTTTCGTGCTGGATGAAAGCGACAGCGATATTTGTCCATCATGGCGACAGAAGCCTACTCGAAAAATATCTTGGCGTCAAGGATCGGGCTCACTGTGTTCGCCGCATGGGACATAGAGTAAAAGATCCTGACACGCTTGGTTCCTTGCGCCATGCAAAGACAGAGCCATTCTGCAAGACCATTTCGGCAAATTCGTCTATAATAATCCCAAAACAAGTCAACTGGAAAAACCACTATCCCGGATATTTCATGAATTGCTGTCGCGAGACCGCGAAGATGGGCGTGCCACCTGGCAACCGCAGGGTGGTGGTTCCGAGGCGTACCTGAACGGTACGCCGCAGGGGCCGGCACCCGAGGACGCACGGAAGGACGGCCATATCCGTGGTCGCAGCAAGTTATTCATGAAATATCCGGGATACACCACTACTTGGGAGAAGTAGATGAAACCTGAGCACCGTAAGCCTAAGCCGGAATGGCTAAGGAGGCGGTTCAGCTTCAAATCCTCTGGGACCGAAGTCAACGATTTGCTCCTGGACCTCAACCTCCACACTGTGTGTCAGGAAGCGCATTGTCCCAATCAGTCAGAATGCTTTGAAAATCACACAGCCACTTTTATGCTTTTAGGTGGCCATTGCACTCGCACCTGCACTTTTTGCGCTGTAGCCCACGGCGCCCTGGAACCTCCGGATCCCGAGGAGCCCGAGCGAGTTGCAGAGGCAGTCTCGCGACTCGGCCTCAAGTATGTGGTACTTACCTCGGTAACTCGCGATGATCTTGCTGATGGTGGCGCCTCTCATTTTGCCGGCACGATCAAGACTATCCGTTCGGTTGGAGGTGATATTTTGGTGGAGGTTCTGGTCCCGGATTTCCAGGGCTCCGCTCAATCCCTGGCAACTGTGTTGGCCGCTCAGCCTGCGGTTCTAAATCACAACCTGGAAACCGTGCCCCGGCTCTATCCTGCCGTTCGGCCGCAGGCTGACTACCATCGATCTTTGCGGCTATTGACAGAAGTAAAGCTTTTGTATTCCGAAGCTGCCACCAAGAGCGGTTTCATGGTGGGCCTCGGGGAAAAACAAGAGGAAGTCAGCAGTCTTCTTCGGGACCTCCGCAAGGCAAACTGCGACCTGGTCACAATCGGCCAGTATCTTCGTCCATCCCCGGACCATCATCCCGTAGTGGATTATATACATCCTGAATTTTTCAAGGCTTATCAGCAAGAGGCTGAAACGCTGGGCTTCTCAGGTGTCGCTTCCGGTCCTTATGTCAGAAGCTCCTATCAGGCAGAGAAGCTATATAGGACGGCAAGAGGGATGGATTGATGTGGGATGAGGAGTGCAGGAAATGAGATCTTCACCGTACATCTCACATCTATGAGGGGGTACAACTGCGGGCTACCGAACCATCCCAGAAAGGAGAAATGGCACGGAGTTCTTCAATAATGGGGGGCATAACCTTCAGGATAAAGTCAATCTCTTCCTCGGTGTTGTAGGAGCTCAGGCTAAAACGAATAGAGCCGTGGGCCGCCGTAAACGGCACGCCCATGGCGCGAAGCACGTGGGAAGGTTCCAGCGACCCGGAGGTACAGGCTGAGCCCGAGGAAGCGCATATCCCATTATCGCTCAGTTTCAAGAGGATGGACTCTCCCTCCACATATTCAAAGCTGATACTCGAGGTGTTGGGCAGCCGCTGGTCTCGGTCACCATTTACAATGCTGTTGGGTATTTTTTCCAGAAGGCCATTTTCCAGCTTGTCGCGTAAACCCTTTACCCTTACCTTCACATCGTCCAGGTGGTTCGCTGCCAATTCACAAGCCTTGCCCATACCAATAATGTAGGGAACGTTTTCAGTGCCCCCACGGCGGCCTTCCTCCTGGTGACCACCAATAATATAGGGAGAAAAGCGAGTACCCCTTCGCACATAAATAACTCCAATTCCTTTCGGAGCATGCAGCTTGTGGCCGGAGAGGCTCAGCATATCTATCTGACTCTCGGCTAAATTGATAGGAATTTTGCCGACAGCTTGGACCGCGTCTGTGTGAAAAATTACCCCCCGGCTCTTGGCCACATTGGCTATCTCTTCCACCGGAAAGAGAACCCCGGTCTCGTTATTGGCCCACATCACACTGACTATGGCGGTATCGTCGGTTATTACTCTTGACACCTCATCCATTGACAAAAGCCCATCACGGTCCACTGGTAGCTCAGTAACGCGGTAGCCCTCACGCTTCAAGTGGCCCACCAAATTCTTCACCGCCGGATGTTCCACTCTGGTAGCTACCACATGCCTCTTTCCCGGATTGGACTCCAGTGCACTCATTATGGCCGTATTGTCACTTTCTGTGCCACAGCTGGTAAAAATAATCTCTTGCGGCCGTGCCCCAATAAGACCAGCCACCCGCTCCCTCGCCTCCTCCACTTTGCTGTGCACCTGCCCGCCGAAAAAGTGCATGCTGGAAGGATTCCCATACAGTTCAGAAAAATAGGGACTCATCTCCTCCACCACTTCGGGAGCCACCCTGGTTGTCGCATTGTTATCCACATAAATGGTCTTCATTGCGCAACCTCCTCTACCACCAAATTATCAGTGACAAGTTCCCGGAGCTTGCTTTCCACATAGTGCTTTAAGGTAATGTCCGAGGCCACACAGGTAGCGCACGCTCCTCTGAGGGATACCAGCACTCTGTCACCGATAATATCAACGAGTTCAATGCTGCCGCCATCCTTAGCCAGTGTGGGCTGGATTTCACGCTCAAGGGTTTCCTCGATGAGTTTCATTTTCTGAATATTGCTCAGCCGCGCTTTGGCGGGTTTTTCGGGCTCGACCTCCGCTTCAGCCTGGCCCAGTATCTGCTGCAGAATACCTTCGATGCGCTCGTGGCAAGAGCCGCAACCACCGCCAGCCTTCGTGTAGTCGGTTACTTGTTCCAAAGTCGTAAGGCTGTTGTCCAGGATGGCATCTTCGATCTCCTTTTCCGTCACCCCAAAACACTCACAAACAATGTCGGAATCTTCCTTGGGAAGCTTCTCTCCACGATAGTTGGCTACGGCAGCTCGGAGAGCTTCCTGACCCATGACCGAACAATGCATCTTCTTGTCTGGTAGTCCACCCAGATATTCCACGATATCCTGGTTGGTTATTGTCTCGGCCTCTTCCAAAGTTTTTCCGATGATCATCTCAGTCAGGGCCGAAGAAGATGCAATGGCACTGGCACAACCAAAGGTCTGGAATCTCGCTTCTGAAATGCGGTCCTTCTCATCAAGCTTAAAGGTGAGCTTGAGGGCATCACCACAGGATAAGGAGCCCACTTCACCAACTCCGTCCGCGTCCTCTACCTCCCCAACATTCTTGGGGTTGTCAAAAAGTTCTTTCACTTTGTCCGTGTAAACCCACATGTGGCAACCTCCCACATTCACAATCATTATTTCACACAGGAACCCGATAGACCTGCCCTGTTCAATATCCTCTAACAAACGCTCATATCCAGGTAAAGTTAACTCTCCAAAGGACAAATTACAAGCGGAGAGTAGGTACAAGTGTCTAAAATGAGGAAAATTGACATAACGTGGCTCAATTGGCTATCTTGCTAAGGTGATGTGAGATCTCGGATTGCGGATGTGAGATGAGCAATGACTAGAATGGAGCCTCCTGATTATAGCGGGATTTTTCTTGAGCCCGAAAAGATAAAATACGAAGAGATAGACCCTCCTCTCAGAAACCTGATTCGTCTCATTAATTCCCAATCTTGGGTCAAGACATACGGCTGCTGCGCCGGCCACGCCCACCACGGAGAAGACTCAGACGCTGAACACCAATTTTTCATGGGGTTTTTCGTTAACGATGAATACGGTGGCGCCAATCGCTTGCGATCGTGGGTAGAGGAAGCCAATCGACTCAATGGGCCCACTGGATTACGTGCAGAAGTGGAAAGCGTTGACAAACACCCCTTTGGCCAGGGCAGCGTTGACGGCTGGTATGCTTATCGGATCACAGCGCATGAGATCCAGGGTAGGATGAATCTTCTCCCGGCGCAAACCTACCTGCGTATGATCAAGTGTTTGGAGACGGCCTGGGAAAAGTTTGGATCTGTTTCTTAAATCGCTGAGATAATTCGCCAAGAACCAAAGCTATGACGTTAAAGGGTCATTCTCATGGAAAATCTCTTGACAAGCAGAAAGGCCTAGGTTAGTAAGAGAGGTCCGGTCAGCAAAAGAACTGAACTTTCTGTTGGGGCCTAGTTCAGAATGGTTAGAACGTACCGTCGTTCTCGACGGGAAGGTCGCCTGCTTGAGTACCCTGTTCATTGTGACTAAGTGTTTTTCCGGGGGCGTAGTTCAGCATGGTTAGAACGCCGGCCTGTCACGCCGGAGGTCGCGAGTTCGAATCTCGTCGCTCCCGCCAACCTTTAATGAGAGCCTGTCCCTTTAAGTGGCAGGCTTTTTTTCTATGGCATATTTCGTCTACATCTGAAGGATACGGAGGCGGCCCTGGAACAGGTGCAGGGCGTCAAGGGCAAGGAATACTGGTTCGCCGGCAAGGTCGACCCGGAGGCTCGCAAGGTTTTGTCGGCCTATG
>CBFDBW010000083.1:0-8941 GCA_965603145.1 uncultured Syntrophobacterales bacterium | reverse complement strand
ATATTCATTCAAAGCATTAACGCTTATGTGTGATGCCATCGCCCCTATAAAGACAAAGACAAGGTAATAAGGATTCAGTTCAGCTCCAGACCAGGCTGCGGTGGCTGCACCCAGCATTACACATGCCGGAGTCAGTATCAGAAAGGGTAACCGCATGGGGCCAAATATCAGCGCTTTGAGGGTATTACTCATCAAACCAAAGCTCCTTTGAGAAGGGCCACCTAGATTCGTACCCTCAGACAGGCTGATATCATGCCAGTTTTCGTACTTCCTTTCAACAATATGAAAAAGTATTGGCGGATATATTAGCAAAAAATCCGGGACCAAAGCAGCCGACTTTGGGCTAACCCCTACCGCCGTCGTCACGCTAGGGGGCGACTATGGCATGTCAAGGAGAGGGCTTGAATGCTCTTTCCCCTCTTGCGGAAATCTGCTAGAGTAATGAAGCATTGCAAAATCTCAAATTCCAAGCGCTAAGTCTCAGGGTTTTAGGTGTCGGGTGTCAGGTGTCAGGTGTCAGGAAAAAGAAACACAAAAGCTGAAACCTGAACACTGAAACCTGAAACCTCTTTTACCGTCAAAGCCATTGAACTCTGACCTGGCCCCAAGGACCAGGTTTTCGATGCTGAATGAAACAAAGAAAGGAGAAGCACAGATGAAAGCAGTAGTTTACGAAGAGTATGCTCCGGATGACGATTTTAAGCGAATCCTGCAGGTAAAAGATGTAGAGGACCCAAAACCAAAACCAAACGAGGTAGTTTTTCAAGTCAAAGCAGCTGCATTGAATTACAACGATATTTGGGGAATGAGAGGAACTCCCATACCGGTCCCGTTGCCGCACATTTCAGGCTCTGACGCAGCCGGTGAAGTAATCGCCGTGGGGGAGGATGTAACCAGAATCAAAGTTGGGGACAGAGTTGTCTCTCATTCCAATATGTCGTGCCGAGTTTGTTCTGCCTGTACTGACGGTCGTGAATATGACTGCAGCAAGCGGACTATCTGGGGCTTCGAGACCGGCCCCTTGTGGGGTGCGTTCTCGGAGATTACGCATCTTCCAGAAGTAAACGTGATCAAGATTCCGGATAACGTCAGCTTTGATGAGGCAGCGGCAGCCTCCATGACCCTGCTCACTTCCTGGCATATGCTTGTAGGCAGGGCGAAAATCAAACCAGGACAAACCGTACTGGTAATGGGAGGAGGTTCCGGCGTTGGGAGCTTTGGAATCCAGATTTCCAAACTTTATAACTGTACGGTGATTGCAACGGCGAGTCCAGATAAATTGGACAAGTGTATCGAACTTGGCGCCGATTACGCCGTAGATCATAGAAAGGATGACTGGCACAAGGAAGTCCGGGGTTTGTGCAAAGAAATCTCCCAAAAAACGGGGGTGTCTCCGGGAATTGATGTATCTTTTGATCACATCGGCGAGACCCACTTCAACCAGCAGCTTACTTTGCTCAAGTATGGTGGAACCTTGGTTCAATGCGGCGCCACCACAGGCTGGGATGCCAAAGTCGATCTAAGGCACATCTTTTTCAAGGGAACCAACATCCTTGGCTCTACGCAGGGAACAAAGGCAGAGGTAGAACAGGGATTCTATTGGATGTCTCAGGGGAAGATAAAGGCTGCAATTGACTCAGTGTATCCCTTTGAAGAGGCAGCAGAAGCCCACACAAAGATGCTCACTGGAAAAGGGTTATTCGGAAAAATTCTGCTGAAACCTTAGTAAATCTCTCCGGCCAAAGGTCGGAGCTTCCAAAATCTTTCAAAAAATATCTCCTCCCCCTTGGAGACTGAGCCACAATTCGCCGAACCCGTCATTCCGGACGAGGCCGCCTAAGGCGGGCGAGATCCGGAATCCAGTGAACGTTCGGTATATTCATACTCTTCCTGGATCCCGGCTCGCGTCCCGCTTTGCGCGACTTGGCCGGGATGACGAATTGTGACACAATCTCAGGGGAGAGGGGATTAAGGGATGCCATTCATCTCCATGCAAAGCACGGGGCATTCTGGCAATCTTCGTAAATCTTAATGTTTAGCATTACTCGGGGCTAGCTCTCAAAAGGGGCTAGTCCTTTCGTTGTTGAAGAACTCTTGTATGTCCGGCGCTTCTCATCTGGTATCCATTTCTGGGAGTTTCCCCATTTTTTCAGCCTTCTTATGGCAGACCCAAGAAGGCTACTACATAGCGCTACTTCTCACTGCCCCCCGACCACTACCCCCTGACCGCTGACCTATATACTTATCTCTTGACTACAAAGGTAACCAAGAATAAGCTCATGCTAATCCTATCTGGCTCCATTTAGTGTGAGAGGATCTGTAAGCGGAAAGGAAGATCACTATGGACAGTAAAACTTTCAAAGCCATGGTCGTGCAAGAAACAGCGGATGGCACATATACCAGGCGGATTGCCGAAAAAACGCTGGATGACCTGCCTGCAGGTGAAGTATTGGTCCGGGTTCACTATTCATCCTTAAATTATAAAGACGGACTTTCCGCCACGGGTCACAGGGGGGTCACCAAGCGTTATCCCCATACCCCGGGAGTAGATGCCACCGGTGCTGTAGAGGAAAGCCTGAGTGAAGCGTTTCAGCCTGGGGACCAAGTGATTGTCACCAGCTACGATCTTGGCATGAACACCCCAGGCGGTTTTGGACAATACATTCGAGTGCCGGCCGGTTGGGTGGTGCCGCTTCCGGAGAATCTCTCACCCAAAGAAAGCATGGCTTATGGTTCAGCCGGTCTTACTGCCGGATTTTGCATCTTTAAGCTCCAAGAGCATGGCGTAACCCCAGAGCGAGGAGAAATATTAGTTACAGGAGCCACCGGTGGAGTTGGCAGTTTTGCCGTGGCAATGCTTGCGCAAATCGGCTATCAAGTGGTTGCAGTGACTGGCAAAATGGAAGAGAAGCAGTTTCTTATCGACCTTGGCGCCAAAGAAGTCATCTCCAGAGATGAGGCCACTGACACCTCGGGAAAGCCCCTTTTGAAAGGTCGCTGGGCTGGGGTAGTAGACGCGGTAGGGGGTGAGATCCTATCAACAGCCATCAGATCCACCAAACTCCACGGAGCGGTTACCTGCTGCGGCAATGTGGCATCGCCTGATCTGCCGATTAACGTCTATCCCTTCATATTGAGGGGCATCTCTCTTGTGGGCATTGATTCCCAGAGCTTTCCAATGACCTTTCGACGCCAGACATGGGAAAAAATTGCCAGTGAATGGAAACTGGACAATCTGGATCGACAGACTTCCGTCTGTTCACTGGAAGAGTTGAACTCCGAAATAGATCGCATCCTGGCTGGAAAGCAGAAAGGGAGAGTGATTGTGGATTTGGCGAGTTGAATCGATTTAGGCCGGGAAAACATTATTGCGTCGGGGGGTGAAGTGCGAAGGGAAGACAAGGCAATCCATGATCGGGATGAAATAGAAGCCATCATCCGAGGATCCCTTGCCTGTCGTCTGGCTTTATCAGATGGTAATCGGCCGTATGTGGTTCCCCTCTCTTTTGGATATGAAAATAATACCCTCTATTTTCACTCCGCCAGCGAAGGGAAAAAAGTCGAGATATTGAAAAAAAACAGTAATGTCTGCTTTGAATTCGACATTGACCATGAGGTGGTTCAGGCCGAAAAACCCTGCAAATGGAGCATGAAATACCGCAGTGTTATAGGATTTGGCAAGGGTTCATTGGTTGAGGATCTCGAAGGGAAGAAAAAAGGGCTCGATGCAATCATGCAGCACTATGCAGGGAGATCATTCGAATATGTGGAGCCAGCAATTGAAAGCACCATTATCATAAAGGTTGAAATAGAAAGCATGACCGGCAAAAAATCCGGTTACTAGATAGTATCCATCCGGAAACGATCTTTTTGAATGTCATTCTGAGGAGTCCCGCCGACGGCGGGACGACGAAGAATCTTGTGGCTACTGGGCCCACAGAGATTCTTCGCGGAGTTTACCCTGAGTAAATCGAAGGGCTCAGAATGACACTGGGCAGTTTCCGGATGGACACTAGATAATGGAACAACGGACGGGTGAGTAAAATGAAAATCACACTGGCACAACTGAATCCGACTATTGGCGATATTCGCGGCAATGTTGCCAAGGTGACGCAGACCTTGTCACAGTGCAGTAAGGACTCGCCTGATCTGGTTGTTTTCCCGGAACTGTTTCTCGTCGGCTATCCACCCAGGGACCTTCTGGAGAGACCCTCTTTTTTGGCCAGGACTGAGGAGGCCATCCAAGAGCTCTTACAACTTTCCCAGAAGTACCCACAAACAGGCATTATTGTGGGCGCTCCTCAACCTGGGCAGCAATCCACAGGCAAAGGTCTGCACAATTCAGCGCTGCTGCTCTATCAAGGCCGACTACTCTTTACTCAGCACAAATCCCTGCTGCCAACCTACGACGTTTTTGACGAACCCAGGTACTTCGACCCAGCATCGGAGGATCCGGTGGTGAAATTCAAGGATGAAACCCTGGGAATATCCATCTGTGAAGATGCCTGGAATGATCCGGCCCTATGGCACCGGCCCACGTATTCCTATGATCCTATCGAGGCTCTGGCCGAAAAGGGTGCGAGCCTGATTATTAATATTGCTGCTTCCCCCTTCCATCGAGGCAAAGAGACACTGAGATACAACATTGTCCGGAGCCATGCAACCAAGCACCGCATTCCATTTCTTTTCATCAACCAGGTGGGCGCTAACGACGAGCTTATCTTTGATGGCAGGAGTGTTTGTGTGGATGGGGCGGGTAATCCTCTTGTGGTTTTTCCTCCCTTCGAGGAGCACGTGCAAACAATTTCTGTGGACCGTGATGGTGTCCCGGACTCGTATGTCCCCCAAGAAGAGATTGTAAGTGTCTACCAGGCGCTGGTTCTGGGTGTTCGCGATTACATGCGCAAATGTGGTTTCACTTCGGCTCTTGTTGGCCTCTCCGGCGGCATTGACTCTGCGGTGACCTGCTGTATTGCCGTGGCTGCCGTGGGTGCCAAAAACGTGGTGGCGGTCACTATGCCAGGACCTTATTCCTCACCGGGCAGTGTGGAAGATTCCCAAAAACTCGCGAAAAAACTTGGAATCAGATTCGAGACCATACCAATCTCCCCCGCTTATGAGGTCTACCTTAAGACCCTCCACCATCATTTCAAGGGGAGAGAGGTCGATATCACTGAAGAGAACATTCAGGCTAGGATCCGGGGCAACATTCTCATGGCACTCTCAAACAAGTTTGGCCATCTGGTGCTCTCCACTGGCAACAAGAGCGAACTGGCAGTTGGCTATTGCACCTTGTACGGTGATATGAGCGGCGGACTGAGTGTTATTGCCGATGTACCCAAAACAATGGTGTACGAACTGGCGCAGTACATTAATCGAGACTCCATCAGAATTCCACCGGAGACTATCAGCAAATCGCCCTCAGCGGAATTGAGAGAAAATCAAACCGATCAGGACACCCTCCCACCCTATGAGGTGCTGGATCAAATTCTGCACTACTACGTGGACGAGCATTACTCCATGGCTGATATTCTCCAACACAATTTCGACCCAGAAACAGTCAAGTGGGTGATTCGAACCGTGGAGCGAAACGAATACAAACGCAGGCAGGCAGTTCCGGGACTAAAAGTTACCTCCAAGGCCTTTGGAATAGGTAGGAGAATGCCAATCGCCGCAAAATTTGAGAACTAATTCGGACCGCATAACAGTCAATGAAAATGGCAGACAAGGAAAAAGAAGAACTTGAACTCCTAGCAGCAGCTTATGGAATCCAGCCGTCTTACTCGGATATCTGGGGTAATACCCATACCATTCCACCGGAGACACTGGAACAGGTGCTGGGGGCCATGGGAGTGGATGTCAGCAATCCGCAAGAGGCTTTACAGCATGTGAAACATCGCTTCTGGAATCAACTAGCCCCACCGGTACTGGTGGCATCAATCGATCAACTGCCCAGCGAGTTCCTTTTTCAAGTTCCATCCAACAGTTCTCCCGGCGCCATGTCGGAAAAGGAACTCCAGGTTCGGTTGGAGATTACCGGCGAAAACACCTCCCCAATCAACCACTCTTATCATGTTGAACAGCTGATCTTCAAAAAGGATCACCAGCTTGATGGCATTACCTATGGGTGCTGGTCCTTTCCTTTCCCTACTGCACTTACCACTGGCTATTATCATTTCAAGCTTACTGTTGCATATGAAAACCACAAGCATCAACAGACAACTCTGGTTATTATTTGTCCCGAGCAGGCCTATCTGCCTCCGGCTCTCCAAGGAGATGGCAAAAGAGCGGGAATAGCCATTTCTCTGTATGGCCTTCGCTCCCAACGCAATTGGGGGGTGGGAGACTTTGGTGACCTCAAGGAATTCATTCGCTGGGCAATCGGCTCTCTCCACGTGGATGTGATCGGCCTGAATCCCCTGCATGCCATTTCCAATCGGCAGCCTTACAACATCAGTCCCTATTTTCCCTCCAGCCGATTTTATCAAAACTTCATCTATCTCGATATTGCAGCGATGGCAGATTTTCGCTCCTCTCCCGCGGCAAATGAGTTTGTGCAGGCGGAAGCAACCCAAAATCTGCTGGCCGAGCTTCGCGCCTCTGAGTTGGTGCAGTACCAGCGAGTGGCCACCTTGAAACTTCAGGTGCTCGAAAGAGTATTCCAAACATTCCTCCAAGACCATTGGCTCGACAAGGCAAGCATGACGGAACGCTCTAGGAAATTTCAAGCGTACCTCCAGAGGGAAGCCGGCTTGCTGGACAATTTCGCCACCTTCTGCGCCCTGGAGGATTCTTTTCGCCAGCAGGATCCTGATGCATGGGCCTGGAGGCAATGGCCGCAGCCTTTTCAGAACCCTTATTCCCAGGAGGTGCAAGAGTTTCAACAAAACCACTGGCAAAGTATACTTTTCTATAAGTACCTGCAATGGCAGGTGGAGGAGCAGCTCAAGGAAGCACAGGATCTGACCAGATCAATGGGCGCCAGCGTTGGTCTGTACCACGACCTTGCTTTGGGTAGTGACCCTGGCGGGGCCGACAACTGGGCCTACCAGGATTTCTTTGTTCCGGGAGTCACGGTGGGGGCACCACCTGATGATTTTGCCCTTGAAGGTCAGGACTGGGGCTTTCATCCGCCCCACAGAGAAAACTACCGCAGCGACGGCTACTCCCTGTTCGTCCAAGAGATCAGCAAGAACTGTCAGGCGGGCGGGGCGCTAAGAATTGATCATATAATGAGGTTTTTTCGTCTCTTCTGGATCATGCAAGGACAGCGCTCGAAAAATGGAACCTATGTGGAAAACCACTACCAGGACCTCCTTAAGATCTTGGCGCTTGAAAGTGACCGAGCCAAGACCCTGATCATTGGCGAGGATTTGGGCACGGTGCCTCCTCAGGTAAGGGAAGCCCTGGCGTATCTCCGTATATTCTCCTACCGACTTTTCTACTTTGAAAGAGACGATCAGGGTGGTTTGAGGGAACCGGGATCGTATCCGCCCTACGCTCTGACTGCGGTGAGCACCCACGATCTTCCCACCCTGGCTGGGTTTTGGAAAGGAGAGGATCTTTCCTTGCGTAACAGTTTGGGCATGTTCCCCAGCGAAGACCAATTTCATGCTGCCTTGCAGAAACGGGGGAGCGAAAAAGAGGAGATCCTCCGACGACTTGTCGCCTCGGGTTTCCTGGCGAAGGAAGCGGTTAACGATCCGACATTCCATGTCGAAATACGCGATGAACTTCACAGCGGTATCATCGGCTTTTTGTTGTCAACCCCGGCAAAGCTGGTGGTTATAAGTCAAGAAGACTTGTTCAGAGATAGTAGGCAACAGAATGTGCCGGGAACAGTCACAGAGCATCCCAACTGGTCCACAAAGATGAACTATACACTGGAAGAACTGTGGCAAGACCCAGAGGTGGAAAAGTGCGTGAGAGTATTCCGACATTGGATTTCAAGTACCGGTAGGGGGATGCCACCATCCTCTTGATTGAAGCTTTCCGAACTATGAGACTTTGCCTTATGGCTGGCATGCTCTTTGCTTGTTTCCATCATTGATTGGATCGGCACCAAGTGAGCCGAATTGAGCAAGCTAATAATGTATGCTGACCACCACCGTTCAAGGTGATGTTGCTAAGGGGCGAATAGGAAGGCTGAGATCATGCGAGCTCGGACAGGCAAGCTCACTGAGATCACCCAGAGACTGAAAAAATTTATCACCCATGATGTCCGGAAAAACCGGATTCTCGGGCTTTATCTGGTAATCGGGGTGATGGTTCTGGGATACGGTATCTACTTCATCGTTGTAATGTATAAGGATATTACCAGTGGTCCTGAGAAACGGTCTGCCGTCAAGCCCAAAGTGGAACAGGTAAGAAAGGCTCAAGCACCCAGGAAAAAACCTCCTGTCAAAAAGAAAGCAACTGTTCCAGCTCCGAAGCAGGAAGCCCCACAGCAGAAAACCCCAAAGCAGGTGGAGCCAACGAAAAAAGTTGCGGAAAAGACCAAGCCTGTTGCTGGTAAAAAGCTTGACGTAAGCAAGTGGAAGAGTCTTGAATTTCCGGATGGCTCCCATATTTCCTTTCCCACTGATTGGAGTCAGAGTGAAGTGAATTCCGAAAAAAACATCCTTCACGGGATTCGGCTGCAAGCGCCTGCCAGTAAAGCAAGCTTAAAATGCTACACTCGCAGTAGGAAAAATGCGAACAATTACGCCCAATCTTTGAAAAATACGATGAAAAGGGGAGGCTATACCACGATCAAAGAAGAGAGCAAG
The DNA here is from genome assembly GCA_965603145.1 of uncultured Syntrophobacterales bacterium. Lineage (GTDB taxonomy): Bacteria > Desulfobacterota > Syntrophobacteria > BM002 > BM002 > BM002. The sequence continues at coordinate 173 of CBFDBW010000083.1, read as the reverse complement.
AAGATCAACCAGCGCGATGTTGCGCAAATAAGTGGAACTCTGGCTGATAAAAGTATGGCTATTAGCATTTTTGAGCATCAGACTGACCGGTATTTTATCGTTAGATTGATAGCTTCAAAACAAGAGTTTGCAAAACTGCAACCATATTACAACGCCATTGTGGACAGTTATGG
>CBFDBW010000082.1:0-8979 GCA_965603145.1 uncultured Syntrophobacterales bacterium | reverse complement strand
GGGCACAGGGTCCCCGGCTTGAGTTCCAAGAAAAGGGCCCACAGTACCGCCGGCAGGTGCACCACAGCAAAACGCTGCCAACGGAGCGCTAGCAATCCTCCAAAGACCACCAAAAGGATAAAGCTGAAGTGGAGAAGCATTACAATATCGGCGAGAAAACTATACATGAGATATCCCTTGGAGACGCTGAGGGGAAATCCACGGTGAGTTTTTTATGTAACCACAGATGGACTTCAGAAACAATGGAATATCGATTGGGGGAGTAGTGATTGGGTGCTGGAGTGATGAAATATCGAGGATTCTGGTGAGAGATAGTGTGGCCTGAAATCCCTAGTCTATGAGCTCTAATACCTCCCTCGCACTCCCAGAAGGTTGCTTAATGACATGGTGGTATCTCGGAGCCGCTCGGCAATGACCAGGGCCAGATTATAGATAAACTTATAAGCAATCGCTGTATTGCTCTCGGTTAGTTGGGAAAAGTCCTCCCATGCGAGTTGAATTACCTCTAACTCGTCGATGGCTATCACCCAGGAGGATCGCCGGGCACCATCAATGAAGCCCAACTCCCCAAACACCTGACCGGGAAGAATTTTACTAATGGTTCCTGCGTCGTCTCGTGAGGAGGGACCGCTGAGATTAATTCGCGCCCTCCCACTCTTGACGAAGTAGAGGTCTCGCCCGCGGGCATCTTGGGCAACGATGACGTCTCCAGAGTTGAATCGGATGGACTTACATATTTTGGCGAACTTCTCAACCTCATCGGCATCAAAGTCTTTGCACATCACTGATTCAGACAAGAATCTGGCCACTTCGTCCATGGCTACTCTCCTCTCCCACTTTCCCCCTGTCTTCCTCGGAGATGCAGCAACCTGTTGATCTGGCTGTCTTCGCCCATCTTAACCCGCCGCCGCTCACAGTATCACAAATAATCACATCTTGCGACAACACCAAAAAGTCTCTGGATATTGTATTCTGTCATATAGATTCGTTATTTAGCTAGTTTCCATCCAGAAACGCCTCCATGTCATTCTGAGCGAGGCGAAGAATCTCTGCGGATCCAGTAACTATGAGATTCTTCGTCGTCCGCCGTCGGCGAGACTCCTCAGAATGACACCCACAAACGCGGTTTACGGATGAGCACTAGCTAGGTGGAGTTTTCAATATGCACACAGCATACCAGATTCCGCGACTGAAGAGCAAAAAGCTACGAGAGTTTCTGTCAGAGCTTTGCCCATCTGGTTGTTACGCAGGAATCGGTGGCGGAACTTAGGTAAGATCATAACGTGCCGCTCTACCGGGGGCCCGTAAGCCGCGGTGGCGATAAAGCAACCTCCACCACCGCCGCCATTGCTCTCAGACTCTAATGATGAGGCTGAACCCAATCCGCCGGGATCAATGATTATGCCATTTGCCGTTCCATCGGCATCACCATAACCGCCATCTTGAAGTTCTAGCGTAACTGATCGTCTATCGGGGCTGAACGTGGCGTGATCTGCATAGTCTTGCCAGCCATTAATCGAGTCATATTTATGCCAACTGGCATTGCTTCCTGCGGCATCGGGAAAATATATGGTTACTTCGGCCTTATCCCCAGGACTGTCGACCGTTAGCCTGAAACTAATGAGACCCCATGGAATACTACCAGGCCTGTTTGTAGTGTCCGAGACAGTATTAGGATCAACTGACTCTACTGACTCAATTGATGTGACCCCTGTTTTGCCTAGGATACCTATCTGTTGGTCGCCGACAACCGTGTCCACCCATTTGATATCATCGGGTGTATTGGCAATGAAATTACCAAAACTATAAGGATCTGCTCCGGCGGCAATAGTAGTTGTGACAAAGTTATCAACAGTTCTTATAACCGATACTGTGTCATCGGCAATACTTGACACATAAACATACTCTCCGTTAGGCGTCATCGCGATGCCCCAGGGCCATTCGCCCACCTTTATCGCTGCGACTACTCTGTTATCAGATGTTCGGATAACGGATACTTTGTTGTCTCTGCTAGTTGCAACGTAAACATATTCACCATCAGGTGTTACGGCAATACCAATTGGCCTTATACCAACTTTAATTGTAGCCATTACCGTATTATCGTGAGCACGTATCACTGACACAGTGTTGTCACCGGTATTTGATACATAAATGTGGTTCCCGCTAGGACTTACGGCGACGCCATAAGGCCATTCACCCACGTTAATTACTTCAACCACAGTGTTATAGCGTGTTTGGATCACGGATAGGCTATCATCACCTGTGTTGACTACATAAACATACTCTCCACCCGGATTTACCGTCAAACCCTCAGGCCACATTCCCACATTAATAGTCGCAATGACTTTGTTACTGGATGTCTGGATCACAGATACTGTATTATCATCGTTATTAGATACATAGACATAAGCAAAATCTGGACTCACCGCAATACCTCCGGGTGAGCTCCCAACAGCAATGGATGCGGTGACTGTATTATCACTAGTACGAATCACAGATACTGTATCATCTCCACCGTTGGCTACATAAATATACTCCCCATCTGGACTAACGGCGACACCATAAGGCCATTCACCAACATCAACGGTTGTTGTCACTGTATTGTCTGAAGTCTTTATTACAGATACCGTATTATCGTATGAGTTACTTACGTAAGCATACGTGGCAGCATATCCCCGGCCCAATAGAGCAAAAACAAAACATGAGAAGACACTATAAGTGATAAACAATATCTTTTTCATATAGGTCTGTGGAAACATACTGCGGGTTACTGCCTGGCAGCGATTATCGAATACTCTGTTTCGGTCCACCTAACTCAATTAGTGTGCCAATTTTAATATTCATATTTATCCCATAGAATACAGATAGTTATTGTTCATTACCTCAAAAGCTTGATCTTGGGCGTTGGGTATTTAAGGTTATAAAAGTGGTAAGAAAATTCCACTCGAGCTCAATGTGGGAGGCTGGAGAAAGTAAAAAATCCGGGCCCATCGAAGATCCCGCTATGCTGGGAAGGACCAGGTTTTCGATGTTGAATAAAAAAACCACCTTACGGTGGCTTTTCTTTCTGTGGTGCCGAAGGGGAGACTCGAACTCCCACGGGCTAATACCCACATGACCCTGAACCATGCGCGTCTACCAGTTCCGCCACTTCGGCACGTCAAAAATGGTGTTGCCTGCGGAGCAGAGTTAATGTATTCTTACACTCTTTCTTTGTCAAGCTGTAAGATTGGCTTGGTTTATCCCCAAAATGTGAGCAGCTGGAGGTTCATATCATTCCCATGGAAGTGATTGATGGCATAGACAATATCAAGCGGTCGTTTCGCAATCCAGTGATCACCATTGGCAACTTCGACGGTGTACATATTGGACACTTGAGCCTCTTTCAACGTGTCAAGGAAGTGGCCGAGGCCCTGGCAGGTGAATCTATCGTCATCACCTTCAATCCGCACCCCACCAAAGTGCTTTATCCGTCCAATGGACCGCCACTCATTACCCCGCATGAACAGAAAGTGCTACTCATTGAAGATGCTGGCATCGATGTCTTTATAGTTATCGAATTTACCCATGAATTCGCCAAGATGACCGCGCCCGAATTCGTCCACAAAATCATTCACCAACTGATCGGTACTCGAGCGGTGGTAGTTGGGCCGGATTACCGCTTCGGCTATAAAAGAGAAGGAGACATTCCTGCCCTCACCCAAATGGGTGAGGAACTAAATTTTGAGGTCCACGTGGTCACTGATCTTACCGCCAACGGCAGGGAAGTGAGTTCCAGTACCATTCGTGAATTTGTTTTGGCTGGTGACTTGGATAGCGCCCGGAAAATGCTGGGTCGTGACTACCAGGTGGCTGGCCGGGTGATACGGGGTCGCGATCGGGGAGGCCGTCTTCTTGGCTTTCCCACAGCCAACCTCCAACTGATTGACGAACTCACCCCTAGACCGGGTGTTTACGCCACTGAAGTAATCATTGATGATCAACGCTATGACGGAGCTACCAACATCGGCTACAGTCCCACTTTCCAAAATGGAGCCTTCTCGGTGGAAACCCACATCATACACTTCAATAAAGATATTTATGGGAAGGTTATCCAGATTCGTTTCATTGAACGGCTGCGGGATGAGAAGATATTTTCCGGCCCCCAGGAGTTGTCCGACCAGATCCATAAGGATGTTGAAAGGGCCAGGAAAGTGCTTGCTGCGTACCGGAGCGAGTCGAAAAGCAAAGTCTAATTCAGAGAAGGCGGCACCAGGCACAGCCTCTCCTCCATGGCCTCAACCAAAGAGCGCAGGTTGTCACCATTCAGAGCGGAAATGGTGATTGCCTGATTGCGTTTGCGCAGATTCTCCACGTACTCTCGATCCTGCACCAAATCCACCTTGTTGAAAACCCGAAGCATTGGAATAAGGTGCAAATCAAGCTTTGCCAATATTTCCTCCACCGCCAACATCTGCTCCTCGAACATAGGATTGCTCACATCAATCACGTGCAAGAGTAAGCCCGCATGACGCAACTCTTCCAAGGTCGCGCCGAACGCCTCCATCAAATCACTGGGAAGGTCACGGATGAACCCAACGGTATCAGTTATGATGGCCTCTTGATCGCGTGGAAAACGTAACCTGCGGCTTGCGGGATCTAGAGTTGCAAAAAAACGATCTTCCACTTGCACCCGGCTGCGAGTCAAAGTGTTGAGCAGCGTGGATTTTCCCGAATTGGTGTAGCCGACGATGGAAATGACGGGGAGGCCGGTGCGCAGCCGCAGTCCTCGTCTCTGGCCGCGTTGTTTCCTGATTTGCAGCAGTTGCTTCTCCAACCTGCCTATGCGATCTCGAACTCTTCGTCTGTTGATTTCCAGTTTAGTCTCACCCGGCCCCCTACTGCCGATGCCACCCGTGAGCCGCGACAAGGCATCGTCTTTTACCACCAATCGCGGTAGCATGTATTTCAACTGTGCCATCTCCACCTGAATCTTGCCTTCCCGGCTTTTGGCCCGTTGGGCAAAAATGTCCAGGATAAGCTGGGTTCGGTCGATAATTCGAAGCTCGGTAAAATCGGTGATGGAGCGCATCTGTGATGGATTAAGATCCTGGTCAAAAATCAAGAGATCAACCCCTGACTGCAGGGCCTGCAACACGAGTTCGCTAAGCTTACCGCGTCCCATCAGATATTTGGGATGAACCCGCTGCTGCCGCTGGATGATGCGTTCGCCAACAGCAATACCTGATGAGCGGGCCAACTCGGCCAACTCCTCCATGGATGCTTCGGCCTCAGCGCGAGGTCCACTTGCCACACTGACGAGTATTGCCCGATCTTGATTTCCTTTTACTTCAACCAAGGCTTGCTTTCGAGCAAACTCGCTCTCCAGGGACTGTACCAGTTGGAGGAAATCCAGTTTTGGTTCGTGGGCGGAAAGCGGATCCAAGAGGAGCCATCCTTTACCGTTGACGTTTTCCGGCAGCAGGTGGGCCCCGAGCAAGCGACGAGCACCGCCGTGCTCGTCCATCTCCAAGACCACCATGAGATCCAACCGCAAGAAGACCAGGTCCATAAAATCATCTTCGGTCAGAGGTTCACCTTTCAGATGGGTGTGGACGCATCGCAGGCCGCGGAGCCGACTGCTGTGGCCACGGGTGGGAGTAAGTTCAGGAATGAGTATGGAGCGGTGGTCGCCCACGATCACCCGCTCGATTTCGCCCCTACGATTAATCAGCAAGCCAAGCTGTCGGTTGGTTTCAAATGAGAGTCTTGCCAGAGTGCGAGAGAGATCGGGTGTGATAATATCCTGGGGGGACAAACGTCGACGGTATAATCGCTGCAACCGTTTTAGGTAACCGGCCCCAAGACCGGCGGTGTGACCAAAGACTTTTCGGATTGGTGCTTCTCCTCGAGTTTTGTTTGCCTATGTGTATTGTAAATCGCTACGAACAATTATGCAATAGCGGTCACTTTATGCTCACAGCTCAAAGGAGTTCGTCAATTAGTTGATTCGTTGAAGGCGTTAAAGGCTATGAAATTGCAAGATCGCGGCTGAAGGCAGCTCCCACAGGTAAATCTAACAGCTACCCTCTGTGTCTTCTAACTTCTGCGCAAAGCGCTAACCGCTTTGCGCCCTGCGATCTTCAACTCTGACCGCTTTGCCTGTAGAGCGAGGTATTGTGTTGGCCTGCACCAGCTCTACCGTGGGTGTGACGAGCAGTTCGTTGCGCAGTTCATGAGTAATCTTGTCTTGAAGCCGCTTTAGAAAGCGCATGTTTTCCTTGAAAATATCGGGGTGTACCTCCACCTGTATGCGCATGGTATCCATCTCGGCCACCCTCTCAAGGATGATCAGATAGTTTTGACCCACTTCAGGGATCTCCATCAATGCCTGTTCCACCTGAACCGGATAAATATTCACTCCCTTGATAATGAGCATGTCATCAGTCCGGCCTTTAATGCGATCAAGGCGACTGTGAGTGCGACCGCACGGGCACGTCCCCGGGAGAATGCGAGTGAGGTCGCTCGTGCAGTAGCGAATAATCGGCATGGCCTCCCGGGTAAGTGTGGTTAAGACCAGTTCTCCTTCCTTGCCGGGCTCAACAAGCTCCAGCGTCTCCGGATCGATGATCTCCACAAAGAAGGCATCCTCCCAGATGTGCATCCCCCACTTTTCAGGACACTCAAAAGCCACTCCCGGCCCGTTCATCTCTGAAAGGCCGTAGGAATTGAAAGCTTCCAGCTCAAAATATCGCTCCACCCGCAGCCTTATTTCTTCTGAATGGGGCTCTGCGCCCAGGAAAGCAATGCGCAGCCTCAGATCACGGCGAGGATCCACCTCCAACTCTGCCATCACTTGCATAAGCCGCATGGCATAACTTGGAATCAGATGAATCACAGTAGTGCCAAACTCTTGCATCAGAAGGATCTGTCTCTTGGTGTTGCCGGTCCCCGATGGGATGGTCAAGGTTCCCAAACGCTCCCCGCCATAATGAAAACCTAGCCCGCCGGTGAAAAGCCCATAACCAGTGAGGTTCTGAAAAACGTCATCTTGCCGCACGCCGGTCATATACATACATCGGCTGACCAGATCGGCCCAATTTTCAATGTCTTTCTGGCTGTGAAAAACCACTGTCGCCTGGCCCGAGGTCCCAGATGATGAATGGAGCCGAATGACATCTTTCAAGTCCACACCAAGGAGGCCGTAGGGAAACTGGGACCGCAAGTCGTCCTTGCTGGTGAAGGGGAGTCGGTGTATGTCCTCTATTCGCTGAATACTTTCAGGCTTGATTCCTTTCTCGGCCAAAACCTTGCTGTAGTGAGGGGACTTACTCGCCTGAGCTACCGTCCACTGCAATCGCTCCAACTGCAGCCTTTTGAGGGTTTTCGGGGACATGGTTTCCAATTCTTGATTCCAGTACACAGCCATCAAATCCTTCGTCTCAGGTGAGCTATCTTGGCCGCTGCGGAGATCGGCCCAAAAAAATCCGAATCACCAAAATTGTCCTCCGGACACCCCACCCTTCGGGCGGGGCCCCGGTTTCGATATTCGGATTTCGGATTTCTCTAATTAAACAGATTACTGGCCTGCTTCTTCAAATGCCAAGTTGTCAAACCGGGTGTACTGGGTAAGAAAGGTGAGAGTGGTCCTCCCCGTGGGCCCGTTGCGCTGCTTGCCAATGATTACCTCGGCCCGCCCCTGATCAGAACTATCAGGGTGGTAAACTTCGTCGCGATAAATAAAGGCTATGACATCAGCATCCTGTTCGATAGCACCGGATTCACGGAGATCTGCAAGCTGGGGCCGCTTGTCGTGCCGTTCCTCCACCTTGCGGTTGAGCTGGGAGAGGGCCACTACCGGCACATCAAGTTCTTTGGCCAGGGCCTTGAGCGAGCCGGAAATCTCCGATATCTCCTGCTCCCGCCGCTCGCTTCTATGCGGTCCCCGCATCAGCTGCAGGTAATCCACAATAATGAGTCCCAAGTTTTGATCCCGCTTCAAGCGACGAGATTTGGCCCTAAGCTCCAGTGCAGAGATTGCTGGAGTGTCGTCTATAAAAATGGGTGCCTCGCTGATTGTTCCAGCTGCCCTGGTGAGACGTGGCCAGTCGCTTTCGCTCAGAAATCCACTGCGCATCTTTTGGGAATTCACCCTGGCTTCAGAGCAAAGCAGCCTCATACCCAGTTGCGCCTTGTTCATCTCCAACGAAAAGACACCCACCGGTATATCGGCTTCAACAGCAGCGTTGCGGGCAATGTTGAGGGCAAGGGCGGTCTTTCCCATACTGGGGCGGCCAGCAATAATGATCAGATCGGCGGGCTGCAGACCAGAGGTAAGCCGGTCCAACTCTGTAAAACCGGTGGTAACACCGGTTATCATCTCCCTCCGGTCATAGAGCTGCTCGAGGGTCTTGATGCTTTGCTTGACGATCTCTTTGATGGGAAAAAATGATGGGTTGATGCGATCTTCACTGACTTGAAAAATGGCCTGCTCAGCCCGGTCCAGGAGAGCGTCTACCATGAGACTACTGTCAAAGCCAAGTGTCACTATCTCACTTGCCCGACTGATAAGAGTACGAACCATCGACTTCTCTTTGACGATCCTGGCATATTGGCTTGTATTGGCCGAAGAAGGAACCATGTCAACCAAGGAGGCCAGGTAACTTGCGCCTCCCACTTGGTCCAGTTTTTTCTGGGATCTGAGAAGGTCAGTCAGCGTAACCAGGTCGCAGGGCTCGTTCCTCTCGAACAGCTCGACCACCGCTGCAAAGATGGTACGGTGAGCCGCCCGGTAAAACTCCTCACCCCTGAGCACCTCCAAAACGCTGGGCAATACCTCATTGTCTAGAAGAATGCCGCCGATAATTGATTGTTCGGCCTCGATGTTGTGAGGAGGAACCTTCGTGGGTTCGCCACCCTGCTCGTTCATGGTAACCTTATTAATTTTGCAAGAGGTTTACGGTTTTGCGTGGAGGGTGGGTGGGTGAATTCCTACTCTTC
>CBFDBW010000081.1:0-9111 GCA_965603145.1 uncultured Syntrophobacterales bacterium | reverse complement strand
TGAGGAGGAACCTTCGAGGGTTCGCCACCCTGCTCGTTCATGGCCTCACTGGTCCTTCTAGCCCGGATATGTCACGCATCCGCCTGCTGCGACCGCGGATATGACTGTCCTTACGGGCGTCCTCAGGTGTCGGACCCTGCGACGTACTTTTCAAGTATGCCTCAAGCCCGATTTTGGATTTCGGAATTCGGATTTCAGATTGATGATATCGCATTTAAGTGTTCAGATTCCACCACAGATTTTCTCAGGCTTTTCAGTGGATTTTCAATCAGCAATCTACAATCGTCGACCCGATGGCACAGCCATCTTCACGGTCTCGCCACGTCGATCTGTGAAACATCAGGGCTGGTCCTGCAAAAGGTTTATGGTTTTGCGTGGAGGGTGGGTGTGAATTTCTACTCTTCCTTTACGACCTGGACAGTAAGCTCGGCTGTAACATCAGCATGAACCTTAACAGGAACCTGGAATTCACCCAAGCTCTTGATAGGTTCATCTAGCTTAATCAATTTGCGTTCAATCTCTACACCCGCCTCTTCCAGGGCCTGGGATATATCACTGACTGAGACAGAACCGTAGATTTTGTCCTCTTCCACAACCTTGCGGGCGAGGGTAAGGGTCAAGCCCCTGAATTTTTCGGCAAAACTCTCAGCGTCTTTGCGGATCAACTCTACCTTTCGCTGGATCAACCGTCTATGGTGCTCAAGCTCCTTAAAATTCTTGCTGGTGGCCAGTACGGCTTTTCCCTGAGGTATAAGGTAGTTGCGACCATAGCCAGGGGCCACCTGGACTGTCTCACCCATTGTACCGAGCTTGGCAATATCTTCTTTCAGTATGACCTTCATCGAAAAAACCTCCGTTCCAGGATGACCAGGATTATCGGCCCCCAGAAAACCGAATGGTTGACAAAACGACTTTGAGCACCCTACGTGGCTGGGTCCGACTCTCAGCGGTCACTGGAGCGCTTTGAAGCTGGCTCAAAAACTGTATTGGACAAAACGAGAGTGCGATGATTGGGTTGACTGCGAACAGGACCAAATCTCACTGCAAGAACTTTACAGAACGAGAAGTTACTCCACTAGTGCGGCTGAATGGTCGTGTATGGCATCAAGGCAATGTGCCTGGCTCTTTTTACAGCCATGGTTACTTGCCTCTGGTGTCGGGCACAGTTGCCAGAAATCCGCCGGGGGATTATTTTTCCTCGCTCCGTAATAAAGTATTTCAGTTGTTTTGAATCCTTATAATCAATTTTCAGTTTTGAGTCTGCACAGAATCGACAAACCTTCCGCCGTGGGAATGCTCGCCCTCTTCTCCTGTTATACACTGTTTACTCCTCCCTGATCTGAGCTGCTGACCCCTTACGATTCCTCTTCTGCCCTTTCCTCAGCCTCAGGAGGCTGAGCTTCTTCTTCAGGGGTCTCAACTGATTCTGTTTCCTCTGGAGGCTCGGACTTTTCTGGCTCAATGCTCTCGGGATCTACCTGATCTGCGAGTTTCACTGTCAGGTACTTCAAGACCCGATCGTCAAGCCTCATGTTTCGTTCAATCTCAGAAACGATATCCGCTGAGCCCACATAATCCATCAACACATAATAGCCCTTATTCTGTTTCTTGACACTATAGGCCAGTTTCTTTTTGCCCTGCTCGTCGTAAGAGGTCACAATGCCGTCCATACCAGAGACCACACCTTTAATCTTGGTGGCAACAGCTTTGAGGTCTTCTTCGGAACTGTCTGGAGTGACAATAAAGAGTGTCTCGTAATGACGCATACCGGACTCCTTTCGGGTTAACAGCCCCGGCCCTCACACCGGAGCAAGGAGTTAGAGGTGAAAGCTAAAGATTTAGTTTGCTAGATAAGCCGAGGATCAATACCACATGGCCTGTAGATAGTCAAGCACAAACTCATAAATGGCAGTAGGCACTAAGCACTACTCTGATTCTATTCGTTGCCTAATTCCTCTGCTCATCTGAGACTCCCGCGATCTTCATCGCTTATGGCAGTAAACTGAATCCCCGTTCCAAAAAGGCCGTTTTTCAGTTCCTCCGTATGAACCACCTCCCCCTTTGCGGTGATGATTCTGTCCTCAATTGCTATATCCATCTCCAGTTCTGTGCCATTGGCCAGCTTCCTGTGTGTTTCCACCTTGACACCGCCTTCGCTTACGTCGAGAGTCCGACCAATGGACAAGATGTATTGTTGTTCTTCACCCTTCCTTGGAGTGTAGGAAGTCAGGTTGAGGGAACGAATGCGACGACTCGATCTTTTTTCTCTCACGCTTTCCAAATCACGGTCACTCATAAGTGCTCCTCCCGAACCAGTATAATTCACGCAAACGCTGGTTTGGTGAATTATATCCTTTTCCCTTTTATACAGGCTAGCCGAAGAGGGTGCAAATGCTTTTTTGGGCCCATCTGCCGCGTTGGCTCGCTTGCGCAAGCTAAATGTTTCATGCTATCGTGTATGCAGTGACAAAATTTTGTGAGGACTATTCCATGAAGAGAAAACTGGTCTTTGCAGCGATCCTGATCCTGTTCCTCCAAAGTGGCTGTTATGTGAGCACCAATCTCAAAGTTAAGAACCGCCAACTCCCTGCTGACTTCTCCGCCCCGGTTCTCGTCATCACCCTCCAAGAAAAGACAAATCTGGGCCAGCAGTACTTGACTCTGCTAGAGCAGGACGTCCTGCAGGCTCTCACCGAGAAAGGTATCAATTCTGTTACCCTAAACCAGGCCGTAGATAAATTTGAACAAGACAGCACCACTGATCTGCTTCTCCAAAACGATTACAGGGCTCTCTTGAAAGTCGTTATTGACTCTTGGGGATCTCGATCTGAAGTTTTGCCAGACCCGGTCCCCCCTTCGGTTGAAAGCATCCAAACAGACCGCGACTCCTCTTTCTATCCACCCGGTGCCATTGATGGGGGGGAGCAGCAACCTGGGCCCACGAGTAGCTACAAAGAGGTAGCAATGAGTGCCTACCTTACGGACCTGCGAACCAATCGAATCGTTTGGTCCGGTCGGGTAAAGGCCAGACCCGTCGTGGTGGGCCGATCATGCCTTTACCATCGCTTCAACCGTAATCTCGAATATGACGAACTGGCCGGACGCTGCTTCCGAAAAATTGCCAAAGAACTCGGTCGCATGTGGCCCAAGGAATCAGAAAAATAGGAATTAAATACCATAGAAGGATCGGTACCAGTGGATGAAATGCTCTATGCCTTCTTCTATTCCGGTACTTGGCTGAAACCCCAGATCTTCCTGGCTCTCCCTAATGTCCGCGTAGGTCTCGGCCACATCTCCAGGCTGCATGGGCAGCAATTTCTTGTCGGCCTCTTTCTCTAATGCCTTCTCAATACATTCAATGAAATAGAGAAGATCCACTGCCCTTGAGTTGCCCAGATTGTAAATGGCATATGGGACAGGGCGGTCCAGACTGGCCACAACGCCCTGAACGATATCGTCGATGTAGGTGAAGTCTCGTTTCATCTTGCCGTAGTTGTATACCTCAATGGGCATGCCGCCCAGAATCGCCCGCGTAAAGATAAACAACGCCATGTCCGGTCTTCCCCAGGGCCCATAGACAGTAAAAAATCGAAGCCCCGAACAAGGCAGGTCATAAAGATGACTGTAGGTGTGCGCTACAAGTTCATTGGCTTTCTTGGTAGCGGCGTAAAGTGAAATTGGGTGATCCACCCTGTCTTTGACACTGAATGGAACTTTCTCGTTGCTACCATAAACCGAAGAAGACGAAGCATAGACAAAATTCTCCACTTCATGCTCTTTTGACAGGTGGATCAGATTGAGGAACCCTTCCATGTTTGAGCTCTGGTAGGCGAATGGATTGAGCAGTGAATAGCGAACACCTGCCTGGGCCGCCATATTGCACACTACCTGAATGGAATGATCAGCAAAAACCCTGGCAAGTCCATCCAAGTTAGCAAGATCTTCCTTGTAGAAGGTAAACTGCTCGTTGTCTTCCAGGAGACCGAGCCGGGCCTCTTTCAAAGAGACGTCGTAGTAGTCATTGAGATTGTCCAGACCAATCACCCGATCTCCCCGCTCTAGCAGGGCTCGGCTTACGTGGAAGCCGATGAAACCTGCTGCCCCAGTGACCAAATAGGTCTTCAACGAAGTCCCTCCTTACCTTTCGTCCCCACTGCCTTCAAACCTCTGTGTTCCGTCCGAGCATCATAGACAGTGGGCCATTATCCCCATCAAATTGTCCTTGCCAGGATTACCATGGTGTGCTATCTAAAACACAAGGCAGGCACGAACCTGCCCTTTTTGGTGGTGGGTGTAGCTCAGTCGGTTAGAGCACCGGGTTGTGGCCCCGGAGGTCGAGGGTTCGATTCCCTTCACTCACCCCATTCTGCACCAAGGTGCCGCATGGCGCCAAGCGCACGGCGCAGAGCGTTAAATTATCCCTCCAGTTGACCAAACTCCGGATAACCTCAACTTGGATTCTCCTTACATCTAATCCCAGCATCACTCTTCTGCAGCCTCAATTGAGTTTAGTCTTAGCGCTAAGCGCTCTGCGCTATGCTCTTTGCGCTTTACCGACACAGCGGAGATTCCCAGAAATCATCCGGTGGCACTAGAAGGCCCTCATAGGGCTCTAGAGACTCAGGCACTTCTCCCTGTGTTTTATTGGTTTCCAGCAACTCGTAAAGCAGGCTCACCTTTTCCATTTTCCCCAGGGCGCCGTAAAGGCGGATGGCGCGATCAAGATCAAGGAAGGCTTTTTCCCACAACTGCTGTTGCTGGCGCAGCCGACCAATTTGTTCCAAATCCTGGGCAATTCCAATCGCATTTTCGGCAGCTTTGTCAATTTCCAGAGCTTGGCTAAGTTGCTTTTCAGCCCTGGCGAAGTCACCCTGAGCCTCTGCCACCAGGCCAAGCTGCATATGGGAGTTGGCCATGGTTGACTTATAACCGCTGTTCTCTGCTCTGGCTAAGGCCCGCTTGAGCAGCGACTCCGCTTCTTCAAGCCGTCCCTGCTTCCGTCTGAGCATACCAAGATTATTCAGATGCATTGCGAAACCGCTTTTCTGGGGATTTTTCTTAGCTACAACCAGCGCCCTTTCCCATAACTCTTCGGCCTCCTGATAGCGCCCCGCCTTGAAGGCCAAACTCCCCAGGTTACCCAATGCAAAAGCCTCCTCTCTGGCACTTTTGAGCAGGTCGTTGAACTCCAGTGCTTTTTGCAGGTGTTCACCGGCCTCTACATAGTGGCCTTGAACCAACGCCACTGCACCCAGGTTATTATAGGCTCGAACCATTTCTTCCAGATCATCCACCAAACGGCTGGCTTCCAACGCCTGGGAAAAGTAACGCTCGGCCCGCCCAAAACATCCGCGTTGAAACCAGTAACTTCCTTCAGCTGCCAACCGTTTGACCTCAGTGAGCCGGGGCGGAAGCTTATTCTTGGGGCCACCACCGCAAGCCACCACTAGTGTCAGCAACAAGGCTCCTAGAGCAAGGAAAACGGCTTTTCTTTTCTTGCAACCGACCCTATGGCTGGCATGGACAAACATCAGTTTTGACCTCCTCTTATTTCGAGGCCGTGGGTTTCTGAGTCGGGAGGCGGTGGCAAATTAGGGCGAATGAGGAAGTTCTCTTTCACTGAATCCAAGATGCGATTAACTTCCTGCATCCCTTCTCTCGCCTGAGCACTGATTTCGGGCACCTCGGTCATAACCTTCTCCAGGATGACCTGTACCTTGAGCAGCCTATCCAAAAGTTCCTGGGTTTTGTCAACCATTTCCGGGCCCTCGCGCGTTGCCTTCTCCAAATGCTCAGAACCCTTCTCAATATTGACGCCTGCCCGGACAAGGTAGTCGGCCGTCTCCTGGAGGGTCGCAACAAAGGTATCCATGTGCCGAAAAACGGTCCGTTCGGATCCTTGAGTTGATCCGTGATCAGCGCCAGATCCTCTAAAATCTTACTAATGTGCTCCAGTTTCGCACCAATCTCGTACTCTTCCAGGTACTCGGTAAATTTCTTCTTTTCTTTGGTGGGGATCAGCCCCTCGGGTGGAATGGCAGCTGCCTTTGAAGTACCAGGTCTGATGTTAATGTACTCGCTCCCGATCACTGTCGGACTTTCCACAGTGGCCACACTATTGGCTCGAATACGAGAAGCATACTCAGCCAATACCTTGACCCTAACCTTGACCTTGTTGCCTTTCGTCAGCAGCACATCCGTCACGCTGCCGATATCCGTTCCTAAAAGCTTTACCCGCGAGCCAGAAACAAGATTATAACCTTCTTCGAAGGTGGTGTAATAGACGACATGTTTACGAAACCAATTCTTGCCACGGCCCACCACGGCCACCGTGAATAAAAAAACTATCAGGGTCAGGAGGATAAACGCCCCGGTCATCCTTTCCATGGTGCTATATTGGAGCTTCATTCACCTCTCCATTCTCTGGACAAAAGCGCACCGCGCCTCTTCATTGATTCCCGGTAGATCGAGGGATCGAACTGACCCACTTCAAAGTGGTGGCACCGACCTTTGTCAAAGACCAGTACCCAGTCCCCCCATCTATGGATAACTTCAGGTACTACGCTCGCCACCAAAAAGGCGCAACCGTCTTCAATGCTGCAGGTGTTGAAAACATCTATTAGCAGGCTGTAGACCCGCTCCCCCAGATCCAGAGAGGGGTGTTCCAGAAGATAAAGCTGTGGCTTCTTAACCAGTTCCCTGGCGTAAACGGCCAGGCGGCGTTGCTCAAACGTGAGCTCAGCCGGTCGCAAAAAACGATACTCATAGAGCTCGAACTGCTTCAGCAACTCTGTCACCCTATCGTAAGACTGCTCCCGAACCATCTCCTCATGGTACTGAAGACCCAAACTTATGTTGTCCAGTATTGTCATGTTGCTGATCAGAGATGTCTCGCGATGAACAAAGCCAATTCGCCGCCGCAGTTTGTATAACCCCGGCCCATCCATTTGATCCAAACTCTGACCAAACCAGGAAATTTGACCATCGGTCGGTGAAGCTAAAGTTGCACAGATTTTTAGCAGTATAGTGGCGCATCGGTGGGGGTCAGCCAGCAACACACCTCTTTGCCCCCTCTCCAGACGAAACGACAGCTCACTGAAGAGACAAGTACCATCTTCTTCACAGTACTCCATATTTTCGCAGGCAATGATCGATGCTTCCACAACTTCCAACCAAAGTCTATGTCTGAGGGTCTGTCTTGCCGTAATACCCCATGCCCTCGATCAGAGGTAGAACAGGGCTGAAATCAGTACGTTGAAAAATATGCACAAAATGAAGCAGTCCACCAGGGCTCGAGACACCTGCGGCGGAATGTTAGTAATCGCCTCCCCCGTCCTGAATCCATGATACATGCAAACCAAAGCGATGGTTAAGCCGAACACAAACGCTTTCACTGAGCCGACAATGATGTCAATGCCGTTGAGCTCACGGGCGAGATCACTGAAAAGCGCCCAAAATGGAACGTCAACTAAAGTCCAGGCTACGACGAATCCACCAAAAATGCTCACTATGTTAAAAAAGACGATCAGACAAATCACCGCTACAGTAACCCCCACGAGGCGGGGTAAGGTGAGAAAATGCAGTGGGTCGATACCCTGCATCTCGAGACTTTCAATTTCCCTCATTACGGTCATGTATCCCATTTCAATTGCGATGGCTGAGCCTGATCTTAGGGTGACCACCACCGCAGTAAGCAATGGCCCCACTTCCCGGATAATCACCACAGTCAGCAAGGATGCCAGAACATTCCTGCTACCCACCCTGGTCAGTTGGGAAATACCCTGGATAACTACCAACCCGCCCACCAGGAGCGCTATGAGACAGATAAGCTCTAACGACTGGACTCCAGTAAAATATATTTGCTGGATAAAGGTGCGAGCCATAAGCCTCTGGCCGGTGTATCTATAGCGCAAGGTCGTTTTGAGGCACACCACAAAAAAACCAAGGATGTCTACCAGCCGGTAAAACTTCTGCAAAAGCCACCGACCACAGGAGCCGGTCAGCACCTGGAAATAATGTCCCGCTTGCATCACTATCCTACCCCAGATATTTCACGATTCGCCTGCTGCGCTCTCAGTAGGCAGCAGTAACCACCACCCACACCTGTCAGTCTCTAAACTGTTGTTGAAACTAGATTTCTTATGCATAACCCGTGCCTTGCAGCCAATATCTGTTCTGACAACGGACGACTGACTACGGACAACCGACACTCACCCCAGAGCCCGGATGATCTCACGACAAAAAGCGGGCAGGTCGTCGGGCTTTCTGGAGGTGATCAAAGTACCATCTACAACCACCTCTGCATCCGCATATTCAGCGCCAGCATGAACCAGGTCATCCCGAATAGCAAAAAATCCGGTGACCTTCCGACCTCTGACAATGTCTGCAGAAGTTAGCATCCAGCCCGCATGACAGATGGCAGCCACCACTTTTCCTTGCTCAAAACCGTCTTTGACCAACTGCACTGTGGCCGGATGTCTACGCATAAGGTCGGGAGCATATCCGCCAGGGATGATAATCCCATCGTATTCGTTGACATCAGTATCACGGGAAGCTACATCCGACGTAATCGAGTACCCTCCCTTGCTCTTGTAAGTCACACCCGCCTCCGTACCAACAGTGGTAACTTCAGCACCTTCTTCCCGCATTCTCAGCAAAGGATACCATGCTTCCATCTCTTGGTAGAGGTCCTCTACAAGAACGATTATTTTCTTTCCCTGAAGTTTCATGGGGCTCCTCCCAGTTTCTCCAAGTAGTACAGTTAAGAAATGTTTTCCATTTTTTATAGCAGTCGCGCCTAGCCCGGATATTTTTTGAATTGCTGTCGCAGCAAGTCATTCATGAAATATCCGGGCTACCTGTCCACGACACGCGTGAAAAAACTTAACAAAAGGGACTACCCCAGTCAAGCGAGACGTAATGGTAAGCAGTACGCGGTGAACGGCAAAAGGAAAGCAGGGGCAGTATGCAAGAAAGGATATCAAATGTGAGGACGCAGTTGCCTTTCTCGCTCGAAACGCTAGGCGCTTTGCGATAAAACCTTGACAATTAGGAACTGATTTCCTATAAGCAAACCTGTTCTTTCTTTGCGCGCCCGTAGCTCAGCCCGGA
>CBFDBW010000080.1:0-9239 GCA_965603145.1 uncultured Syntrophobacterales bacterium | reverse complement strand
TCCTTGCCCGTGGGGCTGATTAGCTTAATTTTGCCGACGGCATTACCTATTTGCTTCTGGGAAGACACATCAACAAGCTTCACCATAATGTGGTGGGTTTTGCCTTGCGGGTCCTTCATGTTCATACTTGCCAAGGTCATAACCTGAAATTCGGCCTGTACTCCCTCCACTACCTCCTGGTGAGTGAAAGTGGCACCGGTTTGACCATGTTCCGTGGGACCTGACTTAGACCCAGACGTATCGGTGTGGCTCTGATGGCCTGTATCAGCCAGGGCAAAGGGCCTTGGGCTCAATGCAAGCAAGAGCGCGAGTACAGTCAAAAAGCTTCTCAGTTTCATATCCCACTCCATCTTTTCTATAATTTAGATTTCTGGTTATTCTTCTAAATTCCAACCCCTCCACAATCCGTATATGGCCGGCACCACTATAAGAGTAAGAATAGTGGCACTAACCATACCGCCAACCATGGGAGCTGCAATACGTTTCATAACTTCAGAACCGGTGCCGTGGCTCCACATTATGGGCATGAGCCCAGCCATAATGGCGACCACGGTCATCATCTTGGGCCTGACCCTCAAGGCCGCCCCTTCCTCTATGGCCTCGTATAGATGGAGCCGGTTGAAATTTTCTCCATACTGAGCCTTGAATTTTTTATATGCCTGATCCAGGTAGATTAGCATTACAACTCCAGTCTCCGCTGCAACTCCTGCCAGGGCAATGAAGCCTACCCCAACCGCGACGCTCATGTGGTAGCCGAGAAGGTACATTAGCCACAGTCCGCCGGTTAGAGAAAAGGGCACGCTCAGCATGACGATCAAACTCTCTGTGACGTTTTTGAAATTGAAGTAAAGCAAAAGAAAGATGATCAGTAAAGTCATAGGAACCACGACTATGAGCCGTTTCTTGGCTCGCTGCATGTACTCGTACTGGCCGGACCAGACGATGCTGTAGCCCGAGGGGAGCTTCAGCTTCTCGCTCACTGCCTGCTGCGCCATCTTTACGTAGGTCCCCACGTCAATTCCTCTGAGGTCAATATAAATCCAGGCGTTTTTACGGGCATTTTCACTCTTGATGCTTGGTGGACCTTTAACAATTTCAATGTCAGCCAATTGGGTAATGGGGACCTGAGCACCATTAGGAGTGGGCACCAGAATGCGCCGGAGTTTCTCGGGCGAATCTCGAAATTCTGCCTTGTAGCGAAGGTTTACCGGGTACCGTTCCAAACCTTCCACCGTTGTGGTGATGTTCATGCCTCCAACGGCGGAAATAATAATGTCCTGGACGTCACCCACGGTAAGGCCATAGCGTGCCGCCTCCTCGCGATTGATGCGATAGTCGAGGAAATTACCACCGGTGACCCGCTCCGCATAGACGCTCAAAGTGTGAGGCACTTCTCTTATGATTGCCTCCACTTGCTCCCCAAGGTTGTTAAGAACCCGCAGATCCTCTCCCATGAGCTTGATACCCACCGGCGTTTTAATCCCGGTAGAAAGCATGTCTATACGGGTTTTGATGGGCATGGTCCAAGCGTTGGTAAGCCCCGGAAATTGGATGGCGTCATTCAGCTCTTCCACCAGTTTGTCCATGGTCATGTCCGGCCGCCATTCAGACTCCGGCTTGAGAGTAATGGTGGTCTCGATCATGGAGAGGGGTGCGGGATCGGTGGCGGTCTCGGCGCGACCGACCTTTCCGAAGACGTGGTGCACTTCAGGGAAAGAGGCGATGATCCTGTCGGTCTGCTGTAAGAGCTCCTTAGCCTTGGTGATCGAGATGCCCGGCAGCGTCGTGGGCATATAAAGCAAGTCGCCTTCATTCAGGGGAGGCATGAACTCGGAGCCGATGCCCTTCCAAGGGATATAGCTCACAGACAACGTAATCACTGCCAGGGCAATCACCAGGACCTTGGCCTTGAGCACCAACTTGATGACCGGGTGGTAAATCCAGATGAGGAAACGGTTCACCGGGTTCTTTTCCTCAGGTCTTATCTTGCCGCGGATCAGGTAGCCCATGAGCACCGGCACGATGGTAACAGACAGAAGAGAGGCACCTAACATGGCGTAGGTCTTGGTAAAGGCCAGAGGACGGAACAACCGGCCTTCCTGGGCTTCGAGGGTGAACACCGGCAGAAAGCTAACGGCGATAATCAGCAGGGAGAAGAAAAGGGCAGGGCCAACTTCTTTCGAGGCATCCAAAACCAGTTGCCAGTGCGGCTTGTTGCCTCCCTCGTGTTCGATGTGTTTGTGTACGTTTTCAATCATGACGATTGCAGCGTCCACCATGGCACCAACAGCTATGGCGATGCCCCCCAAGCTCATGATGTTGGCGTTGATGCCCTGCCGTTCCATGATTATAAAACTGATCAGCACCCCTAAGGGCAGAGTGATGATGCCCACCAAGGCGCTGCGAAAGTGCAGGAGAAAAACAATGCACACCAGGGCAACAATGATGCTCTCTTCGATGAGAGTTCTTTTCAGGTTGTGAATAGCTCTGAGGATCAGCCCCGAACGATCATACACCGCCTTGATCGTCACCCCTTCGGGTAGTCCGGCCTTGAGCTGTTCAAGCTTGTTTTTGACGTTCTGAATTACCTGGAGAGCATTTTCTCCATAGCGCATGACAATAATGCCGCCTACCACCTCGCCGTTGCCGTTGTAATCGGCAAGGCCTCTCCTGAGTTCCGGACCGATCTTAACTGTTGCCACGTCTCGCACCAAGGTGGGTGTGCCATCTTTGTCAACCCGGAGGGGAACCATCTCGAGGTCTTTCACGCCCTTGATGTAGCCCAGTCCCCTTACCATGAACTCGGTCTCCCCCATTTCCACCACCCGGCCCCCAACATCGTTGTTGCTCCGTTGGATTGCCATCCGCAGCTTCTGCAGAGGAATATTAAAGGCCAAAAGCTTGTTGGGATCTATGGTTACCTGATACTGTTTGACGAAGCCGCCAATGGAAGCGACTTCGGCGACACCAGGCACACTGGTGAGTTCATATCGCAGAAACCAGTCCTGAATGGATCTGAGCTGAGCCAGATCGTGCCGGTCGCTCTCAAGGATATACTCATAAACCCAACCGACCCCGGTGGCGTCAGGCCCCAATGAGGGCGTGACCCCAGGGGGCAGTCTTCCTGCAACGTAATTGATGTATTCCAGCACCCGACTTCGAGCCCAGTACATGTCGGTGCCATCCTCGAAGATAATGTAGACAAAGGAAAGTCCGAAAAAAGAGTAGCCCCTTACCACCTTGGCATATGGCACAGCAAGCATGGCCGTAGTGAGCGGATAAGTGACCTGGTCTTCCACAACCTGAGGTGCCTGGCCTGAATATTCGGTAAAGATGATCACCTGAACGTCCGAGAGGTCGGGGATGGCATCCAGGGGTGTTTTTGTCATGGCGTAGATGCCGGCAGCGACGACAAACAAGGTCATGAGGATTACCAGAAATTTGTTCTTGATGGAATATTCGATTATTTTTTCGATCACTTACGATTCCCTCTGCAGAACTAAAAAATGAACTCGCTCATTTATCATACTGCTAGCTGCCGACTGTCTGCTGCCCGCTTTGGATGATGGCCACTTCCGCCGAGAACTATATCTACTCCGCCCTCTATTGTTGGTGAGAACTGGGTTTTTGGGGACTGTCCTCCATTGTAATTCCCGACATATCCAAATCGTCTTTGTTGCTCTCCATAGTTATGCCACTCATGTCCGAGTCGTCAGATGTTGACTGCTCTTCCCCTTTGGCAATTTTCCGGGCAGCCTGCTTGTCTGGAGAACTGGTCTGTCTGACTTCCAGCATTTTTTGAATGGCCTCATGCAAGCGGCTTTCAGAATCGAACATGAACTGAGCCGATGTTACAATCTCTTCACCTTCACTCAACCCTTCCAGTACCTGGTATTCGTTGTCATTTCCTTCCAGACCCAGTTTGATCTCCCGGGGCTCGAACCTACCCTTGCCTAGAGATATAAAGACCAAGTTGCGAACGCCGCTTCTAATCAGCGACTCTTGCGGGATGACCAGGCTCTCTTCTGATACGGTGGATTTCAGATAAACGTTGGCATACATATCAAGCTTTAGCTCATAATTTGGATTGGGAAATTCCAACCGCAGCGTTGCCGTCCTGGTCTGAGGATTGAGGTATGGATAGATATAGAGAACTTTCCCGTGGAAACGCTTGCCGGGTGCGTAGGGCAACTCCATTTCAGCTGCCATTCCCTGGTGAATCCAGGGGAGATCGTACTCGTAAATTTCCACATCAACCCAAACAGTGGATAGATCGGCAATTTTGTACATGCGCTTGCCCGCTTTAAAGTAACTACCTTCAGTTGCCTTCCTTATGACAACCACCCCGGAAACCGGGGAATGGATTGTTACTGTCTTGCGGGTTTTGCCGGTTCGCTCAATCTCGCGGATCTGCTCGTCGGTGTGATCCCAGTAAAGGAGACGAGTGCGGGAAGCTTGCAAGAGGCGCTCGGCCCCTTCGCGGATGCTCGGGTAACCACTGCTCGAAAGGTCCTCATACTGCCGCAGGGCCAGAAGGTATTCCTCCTGGGCACTCACCAATTGCGGACTGTAAATGTCAAAAAGGGGTTGCCCCTTCCTCACCACCTCACCCTCAAACTGTACATAGAGCTTTTCAATCCAGCCTGCAAACTTCGTGTTAATCTCATAAAGCTTGGTCTCGTCAGTCCTGATGTTACCGACTGCCCGGATGTATTTGACCAGGGGTTTCTTTTGCACTAAGGCTGTACGCACTCCCATATTCTGGACGGTAACGGGATCGATGCGGATGGTTGAAGTTGGCTCCTTTTCCCCGGACTCTTCTTCGTAGACCGGCACCAGATCCATGCCCATGGGAGATTTCCCTGGTTCGTCTCGGATGTAAGTGGGATCCATGGGTGCAACCCAATATTTGATTTTCTTGCCGGTTTTCGGGTCAATCAATCCGGTTTCGAGCCCCTCTGTTGAAGCCGTAGAGCTCTCTTGCCTTGCAACCTCGCCACCGCCCGGTTTACTACTGGTCTGTCGCTGAGACCAGAGGCTCATACCAATCCAGCCCCCGATTGCGCCGGCTAGCAAAACAACAAGAGCTGTAATCACCATTCGTTTCATATTTGTTTTACCTCAATGCAAATACATTCCCTTTGTTTTGTGTATAAGTTAAGCATTAATACAAGAAAAATCCCCTCATGAAGACTGGCTCACCTCCCCTGACGTCTTGTCCAAGGGCCCGCCAATTACCTCTTGGAGTTCTGCCAACTTTTGGTAAATGCTGTAGAGATAGCGCTTTGCTTGCAGCTCGGCGCGGAGCAACATAATATGCGCGTTAACCATGGTGTTGAATTCCACTTTGCCCACTTCGTAAGCTGCGAGAGAGGAGCGAGCCCATTGTTCAGCCTGAACCAAAAGTGCATCCACATAAAGTTTGTAGTTCTTCTGGGTATTTTTGATCTCGGTCGCCAGGGCGTCCACCTGGTAAGGTAAGGACTCCGCCAGGTTGCGAAAGGACTTTATCGCAGCTTCATGGCTTTTCTTAGAGGCAGCAAGCTTTTTGTTCTGACGACTCTTGGCCCAGAGGGGAACGTTGACTGTCACCGTAGCAGAAAAGAAATCCGGCCGATCGCCCCCGGTGGGATCATCGTCACGTTGACCGTAGGCCACTCTAAAGTCCATATCCGGCCAGTACTCTTTCTTGGCAAGTTTGATCTCCACCTCGGACTGAGCCACCTTTGCCTGTCGCAGCTGCAGCCATGGATTTCTGGCCAGACTACTTTCTTTCATCTCCTTTAAGGCCTGGAAGTCCAGTTCCACCTCTGGATAGCTGAGATCCATCAGGGGATCGACGGACATAAATTGTTCGCGATTGAGCAGTTCGTTGATTTGATCTCGCAAGGTTCGACGTCGCTTCTCCAGGACGATTTTTTCGTCAAGCAGTTTGCTCGCTTCTACTTGTGCCTGGAGGACGTCCTGCTGGAGGCCTTCACCAGAGGCATATCTGGTCTCGGCCACTTTGAGAAGTTGAGTCACCATATCGGTCAACCGTTCATTGATTTCATGGTTGGTGACGACGAATCCCAGTTCATAATAGGCAATGGCAATTTTGCGAGCCAGTTCCAACTTTCTGGCCTCGAGCATAGCCTGCTGTTCGCTTGCCATGAGAGCCTGTCGCTGAGACTTAAGGCTCAGTTTGCCGAACCAGGGGAACTTCTGAGCCAGGAAAACCGTTTTTTGGGTCATGGGCTCTTCGTCGAACTCCCAGCTGTCGGTGGGCAGGTTCAGAACACCGAAGCCAAGACGAGGGTCTTCCAGCGAACCGGCGAAAGAAACCTCTTCCTCAGCGCTCTGGACCTTGGCCTCCAGGCTTTGAATTTCTTGGTTCTGGGAAAGCCCCTCCTCGATCAATTCAACAAGAGGCTGTGGTGCGTTGATGGGCGCTTGAGCCATAAGGGGTTTGCCAACGATCAAGCCCAGCCAAAAGAATGCTGCAGTCAAGATCAGTCGTTTTTTAAAAAGATATCTCATTTTTGCTCCTCCCACATGACGGAAAAGGCAATTCAGGTGCCAAAACGTAACCATCGAGCTAACTTATTAACTTAACTTAACATGTTGCTGCTAAATCCCGTTATCCATTTCCCGTAGTTTTTAATTGATAGCACAATATGGATACTTTATATCCACATTTATCAATTCTGATGAGTAAAAAGTATCCAGTAGGGATCGATCAACATTCGAGAATCGCGCTCTTGACAAATTGCTAGTGGACGAGCGCGGCCGTGCCAAATCTAGTCGTGGCTTAGCCAAAGAGGCGGAGAATTGAATATTAGCGGGTCAGTCCCAACCTTAGCGAAGAGTAAGGCACCATTCTTGAATAGTTCAAGGAACCAAATTTAAACAGAGACAGCGAGCACCCCAGGATGAACGCCAAATATAAGATTTCAAGGTCCGAAAGTAGATCTATTTTTCTGATAAGTTGGAGTTGATAGGTATTTTAACATTTAATCATTATATTATATCCAAGTCGATGATGAGTTAAAGGTTTAAAAACGAATTTTTTTGGTGGGTTATCTCCTCTGAAAAATTGAGGAGAGATTCATAGGAGTGAATTCATGATTCGGATAAAGAGCTTGCAGCAACGCTTGATGCTCTTTCTCTTCCTTCCTGTGGCAGCCCTTCTGATAGGCATGGGAATGATAGGATTTGTCTATGCCAGAAACAGCCTTCTTACCCAGTGGAGGGAAGCTGCCGTTCTAAAATTACAACGGGCGGCCCACGAAGTTGACATGCGGCTGAGCCGCCCACTGAAATGGCTGGAGATGTACAACGATACGGGTGGGGAGCATTTCGACGAGCACACTCAGGAATGGATTTTAGAACAGCTGCGGCAGCTGGAAGGAGTCGTGAAAGTCGAACTTGACAGAGTTGATGAAGAGCGCGACGAAGCCATGCTCCATATGCACCGAGAACAACATGGAGCCCAGGGGTCTATGATGCGCGGCATGGTGCAATTTCACCGGGCCAGAATAGCAGAGATAACCCCTCCTCGCTACGACTCTCTTCTTCAGCATGAAACTGTGTCGATCATTTCCGAGCTCCACGATACAAATGGCGTGAAGCTAGGCCAGCTCGAGGTGGTGATCCGCTTTAATTATCTACTGGAAAATCTGGGAGCCACAGGTTGGTGGCAGAGTGGGCGGGCATTTCTGGTGGACAATACTGGAAAAGTGCTCGTCTGCACCGATCCCGACCGGCGCCGACTGGGTGAGAACAATGACCCACTGGAGTTGGCAACGTTAAAGGCGATCAAGGAACAGAAATCAGGGACGATACTTGGCCAGGGACACCCACCCAATGAGGTAAGCGGCTTCTACCAACTTGAAGAAGCTCCATGGAGTTTGGTTATGGTCGCCCCCGGAAGGGAGATACTGGCCCCTATCGTTAAGTTCCGCAACTATTACATTGTGGGAGGGTCCTTGTTTGTTCTCTCGATCCTGTTGTTGATCCGCTTGGTTACGGGGCGGACGGTTTCTTCCATAAAAGACGTCTCCAGCGCGGCTGAGAGCATAGCACAGGGCGACTATAGTGCTTTTCTTCCGGTGAAAACCAAAGACGAAGTAGGCCAACTGAGGCAAAACTTCAATACCATGGTCTCACAACTCCAAGAGAGAATGAGACTCAAACGAGAGATGAATCTGGCCATGGAAGTGCAGCAGAGTTTGCTTCCCCAGAGACCTCCTCAAATTGTAGGTTTTGATATAGCCGGCAAAAGTATTTACTGTGACGAAACCGGCGGAGATTACTACGATTTTATAAAGTTTCCCGAGCTGGGTCAGGGCCACATGGGAGTGGCAGTGGGTGATGTGGCAGGCCACGGGATAGCTCCGGCTTTGCTGATGACCACGGTCAGAGCCTTCCTGCGAAGTAGGGTTCTTACGCAGCCGGAGGATCTGGCAGATGCAATAACAGATGTCAATCGCCTCCTTTGCGCCGACACCGCTGAAA
Source organism: uncultured Syntrophobacterales bacterium (assembly GCA_965603145.1). GTDB lineage: Bacteria > Desulfobacterota > Syntrophobacteria > BM002 > BM002 > BM002. The sequence continues at coordinate 743 of CBFDBW010000080.1, read as the reverse complement.
CAGGCAATTTTATGACTCTCTTTTTTATGTTGATCGACTCGGGGAGTGGTAAAGTTCGATGGGTGAGAGCAGGGCATGAGCCTGCATTGGTATATGATCCTTCCACGGATTCCTTCAGCGAGTTGTATGGAGATGGGATCGCGCTCGGGGTTGACGAGACCTGGTCATTCCAGGAGAACAGACAAGAGCTATGGTCCGACTCCCAGATCGTGCTCATTGGCACGGACGGGATCTGGGAGAGCGAGAATCTGCAGGGAGAAGGATTTGGTAAAAAACGTCTGCGCGAAATAATCCGCAGTCACAAGAATCAAACCAGCCAAGAGATCGTACACGCCATAACAAAAGCCCTTGCCGACCATCGGCAAACGGCCCCTCAACAGGACGATATAACTATGGTTGTGGTGAAAAAATTGTAAACATGCTAATAGTTTTGAGGTCGTCAAATTTCGCAGAACTTTGGGGTTTTTGTAATGACAACGACAGTTGAAAACATACTTCAAACTGGGACCGTGCTCAACGACAAGTGGGTGATCCTTGAACTCATCGGCAAGGGGGGGATGGGTGAGGTCTACCAGGCGCATCAGCTTAACCTGAAGCGTGATGTTGCTATCAAGGTCATTTCCCGGGAATGGCTCCAAACGCTGGAAGATGATGTAGAAGAGATCGAGAAAGTCCTGCAACGTTTTCGACGTGAAGTTCAGGCAATGTCCCAGATTCGCCATCCAAATGTTCTGCAAATCTTC
>CBFDBW010000079.1:0-9290 GCA_965603145.1 uncultured Syntrophobacterales bacterium | reverse complement strand
GACTCAACCAATCATGACATTCTCCTCTGCATACTGAATCGTGGACCGGGGCTCCCTTCCGCTCAAAGCCACAGCTATAGAGAGCGGACCCAATCGCCCGACAAACATCACCACAACTAGGATCAACTTACCCAAAGTGCTCAGCTTTGAGGTCACTCCTACACTGAGCCCCACAGTGCCAAAAGCAGAGACTACCTCAAAGAGAAGTTCAAGGAAAAGTCCCCTGCTCTCTTCGTGGATAGTGGTCCCTAATTCACTTACGGTTAGAGCCATGGTGGCAGCATAGATAACTATTACGGCCACAACGAACACGGAGATAGCTCGTCCAACGGTTTCAGCTGTTAGAGTACGGCGGAAAATACTCGTCGCTTCCTCACCCCGAAGCCGTGACCGACTGAGGGCAAAAAGAACCCCCAAGGTGTTGACTTTGATGCCGCCCCCTGTGGATCCTGAAGCGGCTCCAATGAACATGAGCAGGATGGTAAAAAGCAAGGTAACATTTGCCATTTTGCCAAAATTTAAGGTATTGAACCCGGCGGTTCTGGCGGTCACTGATTGAAAGAAGGCAGCCAGTACCTTCGCCGGCAAAGAAAGTCTTGCCATGGACTGATTCCACTCAAGGATCAGGAATCCTAGGGTGCCGGCTATCAACAGGAGAGCAGTGAGCGTCAGCACCAGCTTGGAGTGAACTGAAAGGCGCCTGGCCCGGCGTGCTTGGTGGGATCTAAACAGTGCCCTTTTCAACTCCAGCATCACCAGGAATCCAATACCACCACAGATGATCAACAAAGCCACAGTCAGACTCACCAACGGATCACTACTGAAATCCATAAGACTCTGAGAATACAGGCAGAAACCGGCATTACAATAAGCGCTTATCGCATGAAAAACAGCGAAGTAAAGAGCCCGGCCCGGGTGGTACATCCCGGAAAAGCGCAGGAAAAGCAACGCGGCCCCAGCCGCCTCCAGCACCAGGGTGAATATCACCACGTGCAGAACCAGGGAAGGGAGTCTGGTGTCCGGACTATGGGTGAAGGTATCTTGGATGACACTGCGCTGCATGAAAGAAAATCTGCCGGTCATGAGCATTATGAGCACGGTGGAAAAAGTCATTATGCCCAATCCGCCACACTGGATGAGTATCAGTACGACCCACTGACCGAAGAGGCTCAGCCGGCTACCAGTATCAACCACCACCAGACCGGTAACACATGTTGCCGATGTAGCGGTAAACAGGGCATCCACCGGTGAGAGCAGCGGTCCATTGACCGCAGCCGGGAGCATTAACAATATGGTGCCAATTATGATCAAGAGCGCAAAGCTGAGGAGCGGCAGGTTGACTGGGGTGATGAAGCGGCTCCTTTTGGGGGTCAGAAAACTCGCCATTGATTTTGATCTCTCACAGAGTCAAGGTACCGCTCGCCTGCTGCTAGCAAGATGTCGGAAACAAAGTCATGGAAAATTCTTGCAGCAAGCATTTTTAAGTAATATAGAATGACAGGGTTAGTCAATCAATTTAGTGGGTCCCAGTTCATACACCCATCAAAAGGGAAGTGGCTGAACGGTATCCATTGGGAGAATTGCAGTGCGCTTTTTGTCACCTTTAGTGCGGGGTTTCTTGATTCGCCGCTATCAACGATTCCTTGCCGAGGTCCGTCTCGAAAACGGCCGGTTGGTCACGGCTCATTGTCCCAATTCTGGCAGCATGCAGGGCTGTAACGTTCCTGGCAGGGAGGTGTTGCTATCACCGGCAGACAATCCCAAGCGTAAGACTCGCTACACCTGGGAGTTGATTCACCTTCCTTCAACCTGGGTGGGTATCAACACCCTCACTGCCAACCGGTTGGTGGCTGAGGCAGTCAATGTTAAGTCGATCCCCGAGTTGGGTCCTTTCGACAAACTTTTTAGGGAGGTGAAATTAGGACACAGTCGGATTGACTTCTGCCTGGTTCGTGGTGATGTGTCCCTCTTTCTGGAAGTCAAGAACGTAACTCTCGTGGAAGATGGTACGGCACTGTTTCCTGATGCCCCCACTACTAGGGGACGCAAGCATCTGCAGACACTTATGGATGCTCTTGACCAAGGTCATCGGGCCACTATGTTCTATGTGGTTCAGAGGGAGGATGCCCAACGTTTTTCACCGGCTGCTCATATTGATCCCGCCTATGCCCAGGCGCTCCACCGGGCACACAAGGCTGGCGTGAATATTATTGTTTATGGCGCCAGGGTCAGTCCGAAGGAGATCTACCTGGATGCCCCGCTGCCGGCGCTACTCGAAGGGTGAGTTCAGGCACCAATGCCATCATTCCGCAATCCCAACTGCGTCGGGCGGATATCCGGGCTAAATCAGATCGGTATCTCCAAAGTCGGGTGTGTAGATGGTGCTGTAGGGTACGGGGTAAATGTCGTTATGACCGGGGAGAGGAACCAGCAGCTGATCGCTCACGGTCAGCCACTGGAAATCTGGCCTCATTTCTCTCAACTTGCCATCGTCGGGCGGCTTTGAATGGATGGTATTGCGATAGACCACTTGAAACACTCCCACCCCAAAGTCATCCTGAATGTCTATAAGAAAGCGTTCCACGAAATTGTCAAACTTCATACGGTTGTCCGAGGCCAAACGGGAGATTTCATCGGTGGGCAGCTTGACCAATACGTATCTGCTTACTCCACGCTCACTGAGACGCGTAAGCGTGCGTGATTCGGAACTGGCAACGTAGACCGTGGAGACGAATTCCATTTTCTTGAGAAACTGCGCCGCCACCACCGCAGCGGTGCGACGACCTCCCACAGCATAGTGAAACCCATAACTCTCAAAAAGCTTGTTGTTCAGACTTTCAGCGTACTTCTCGTCCATCTCGTAAAGATCTTTGGCAATGTAGCGCAGCTGCTGGGCCATCTCTTCAGTAGCGTTGTCAATGGGCCAGTCAATTTTCACATGGAAGTGAGTCATGGCATAACGGGTTCTGCTTTTAATGGATGGATCCTTCTGAATGAGCAAGGCATAATCCACCGGCAACAGGTCTAAGATAAGGCTCTCGAAACCCGGGTTTTCGAAGTACCTCAAGTTTTTGGTGTAGCTCTTGTGCAGCTGAATGTAGGCCAGCTCAGCGATTCCTTCTTTGGTAACCTTATTGGAATCGAAAAAGCGGATATATTTCTTGTACCAACCCGGAATGGTTCCTTCGCAAAACATGACAAGAAAGTGATTGTGATAAATGTACTCTTTCTCCACCACCCGAGCCCGGGGTTTGAGCTCTCGTTTTGACACGAATGGGTAAGGTTCTCCAGCCTCGCAGAAGTTCCAGTATGAATCGATGAGAGCATGCTGTATCAAGTACATATCCATCTGGTCTCTTAGGACCTCGTACACAGATCGCCGCAATCGATCTTGCAGGCTCAGCTGAAACCGATAGGGCCAAGTGGGCATTCTCGCACTCCTCTCATCTCCAACTCCACCAATCCACAACTTTGCCAAGCAGGGAAGTTGCGCCACGGCAGCAGAAGAGGTAAGTCGGGATAACTTACCGTTAATTCTATCTAATTATGGTCATTTGTCAATTACTTTTCTCCGGAGATAACAACAGCCTTCAGGTGGCTTGAACTCCAGTTGAGGAATAATAGTTTAAGCTGGTTCGTAAACCATCCTCTGGGGCAGATAGAAGACATATTCGGCGGCTAGCAGATCAAACTGCACTCTGGTCTCATGTTCCACTCTTTCATAGAGAACCTTCAGGGTGTCAGCTTGATGGATTCGAGCAAAAAAATCACTACGGCGATAAAAGTTCGGATGCAAGGGCAATAGGAACTGGCTGGAGTCCCCTTTCCAGGAGAAATTGAGACTGCGCCGTAAATCCATTATGGTCTTGTAGAGTCTACGCAACAAGTCGGTACGCAACAGCGGCGAGGAGCTGTTGACCACACACTCCATGAGACCTGCCAACTGGTAAAACTCCCTGGCCCGCTCCTCACTTTCCCTACACCGATAAAGTCCCATCACCGTGTAGTCGCAGCCACTCACCAAACTGAAGTGTTCGGGAACAAAGCTGAGATGGCTGTGGCCGTTGCTAATGGCCTGATGCCGATGGGTCTGGTATTTCTCCGCCTCGCTCCGGAGGCACTGCAATATCTGCCCTTGGCGCCAGTCGCCGCGGCGAAACTCCAGGGGTTCACGACAAATAAGGTTGTCGTCACCCTTGCGGCCGTTACCAAACTGAATGATTTTTGCCATCGGCTCCATACATTGTGGGGTTACACAGGAACTATATCAGACATCATCTTTGAGCACAAAATTATTGCTCATCTGGCATTGAGAAATTCTCATTTATCATTTCGCATTCTGCGAAATATCCCTACTGCCTACTGTTTACTACCTCTACCATTAGGAATACCAGGTCGAGTCATCTCTTCAGCATTTAGTATTTTTAGGAGTTTTTCCTTTGGGAGAACCTCTAACTCCAGCGCCACTTCTCGCACTGTTCTGCCACTCTCGTAGGCCAGGTGCGCTATGTGGGCTGCTCTATCATAGCCTATCTCAGGGGCCAGCGGAGTACAGAGTGCCAGACTCTTTTCCGCCAACTCCCGGCACCGTTGTTCATTGGCCCCAAGTCCCCGCAGACATTTCTCCGTGAAGTTGCTAATCCCGGTTCTGAGCAACTCCACAGATTGCAGTAGGTTGTACGCCATCACCGGCAGCATGACGTTGAGTTCCAGGTTTCCAGCCTGCCCACCAATAGCTACAGCCCAGTCATTGGCCATGACTTGCACTGCCACCTGGAGAAGAGATTCAATGATGACCGGATTGACCTTGCCGGGCATGATTGAGGAGCCTGGTTGTACCGGAGGAAGGTGAAGTTCTCCCAACCCACATCGTGGTCCAGAAGCTAACCAGCGCAGGTCATTGCCCATTTTTGTGAGTGTCACCGCCAAAGCTCTTAGAGAACCGCTGGCAGCAACCAGCGCGTCCTGGGCCCCCTGGGCGGCAAAATGGTTTTTGGCCTCCTCCAGGGGAAGATCCGTTTCCTCCGCCAACTGGGCTATGACTTTCGGGGCAAAGCCAACCACGGCATTAAGCCCCGTCCCAGTAGCTGTACCCCCCAGGGCCAATTCCATCAGACCGGCCAAGGCCTGTTCAATACGTGCCCGAGCCAGCTCCATTTGACGGGCGTAACCACTGAACTCCTGTCCCAGACGCACCGGGGTGGCATCCTGAAGATGGGTGCGCCCGATTTTGACGATGTGGTCAAAATGCGCACTTTTGGCCTCGAGCTCCTTTTGGCAAGCCATCAGCACTGGTAGCAGTCCACCCTTGATGCTTTCGGCCACGGCCACATGAATGGCAGTGGGGATGACATCATTGCTTGACTGTCCTCGATTAACGTGGTCATTCGGGTGCACTGGCGTTTTGCTACCCACCTCACCCCCCAGCAGTTCAATGGCACGGTTGGCAATGACCTCGTTGGCATTCATATTGGTGGAGGTGCCAGACCCAGTCTGAAAAATATCCACGGGAAACTGTTCATCCAGCTTACCCTCTGCCGCCTCGGTAGCTGCCTCGATGATTGCTTCGGCCACCTCTTGGGAGAGAAAGCCCAACTCGAGATTGACCCGGGCCGCAGCCCGTTTGATCAGACCCATAGCGCGAATGAATTCCCGAGGAAACCTGAGACCACTAATGGGGAAGTTTTGCACCGCTCGCTGGGTCTGGGCCCCGTAATAGGCTGCTGCCGGAACCTTCACCTCACCCATGGAGTCACTTTCAATTCGAAAAGCTTGATCTTTCATAGCTGTACCCTCCAGCCATCTCTGGTAAGCGGTAAGCCGTGAGCGGTAAGCAGATGGTTACGTTTTTCTTTGCTTTACGACCGCTTACTGCTTACCTTTTTTTTAAAATGAATAGAAAAACTCGTTCTGGTTCAGAATCTCACAGCCGTCCGCAGTCACTCTCACCATATTTTCCAAACGGACCCCACCCCAACCGGGAAGATAAATCCCGGGTTCGATGGTGACCACCATGTTTTCCCCTAGCACCGTGGAACTGCTCTTGCCGAATCCCGGTTTCTCGTGCACCGCCAGTCCAATACCATGACCCAGGCCATGACCAAAATTTCCCCCATAGCCGGCAAGGGCAATGTAATCGCGGGCTACGCGATCCACTTCCAAAGAAGAAACCCCGGCCCGCACTGCAGCCATGGCCCGTAATTGAGCTTCCCGGACAATACCATAAACCTCACGCGCTTTACTGTCCGGCTCTCCGAGAATAAGTGTCCGAGTCATATCCGAACAATAGTGGTCCAACCTGGCGCCCAGATCAATAATGATTGTCTCTGACTCCCCAAGCTGGCGATCACTGACCACCGCGTGCGGCATGGCAGCGCCGGGCCCGGAGGCCACTATGGGCGGAAAAGAGATCGCCTCAGCGCCCGCTTCTCGCATGAGTTGTTCGATGCGCCAGGCCAGTTGTTTTTCGGTCTTTCCTACTTCTGCCTCTGCCACTATGGTTTCCAAAACAGACTCGGTCAAGGCCAGAGAGTTACGAATGGCCTGGATTTCTTCCGGTTCTTTGACTATTCTCAAACCCTCCACCAAATCGCCTCCAGGCAGCAACTCTCCTTGCGGATGCCATTCTTGCAGGGCCTCTTGAATCTTCATAACCCGGTCATAGGTGAGATGGTGGTTTTCGAAACCAAGGTTGCGGGTGCCCAGGCTCGCGAAGATCTCCGGCAGAATGTTGGCAAGATTCTCTTTATAGACAACCACTTGAAAGTCAGGAGCTTCCTTTTCAGCCTGTTCCTGATAGCGAAAGTCCGTGGCCAGCACTTGAGCTTTCTCGGTAAGGAAAAGGAAACCGGAGGATTCGGTCAATTGCATGTCCTCTGCCCAAAAACCGCTGAGGTAAGCTCGATTCCACGGCTCTGAGACCAGGAAGGTGTCATAAGGTTTTTCGGGCAACAGTTTCTTTACCTTTTCCTGACGTCGTTGAAATGGGATCAAATTATGCATAGGTAACTCCACGCCGTACGATTTTGCTCTGGTTGCATTTGCTGAACCTCAATACAGTTTGAACTATACTCAATATGTGCTAGGGGCACAACTGAAGCATCTTTACATTATCTTAACCCTAACGTTGTAAACCTACACCGGCTAAAATCGCTAGGCTCGCACTATAGTCCCGCCTTTGGCGGGACGGCTGTGCTCGCCTCGGCCAGGATCTCACGTACGGTGAAGTACGTTTCGTCCTGACCGAGCCGGTGCGCAGTCCGCCTGAGGCGGGCGCACTCTAGCGCGTTTTTCCTCGGAGTAGGTCTGCAACGTTAGGGTATACTACTATAAGCATCAGGAACACAATTCTCACGGTCAGAAATAGGCCTCGGACAATTGACAACGGACGTCACCGAAGGTGGCTTCCCGAGAAAAATTTGACAAGGCAAAGTATATATTTTATACCCAACGATGCTAATCAATCAGTGAAACAGTGGACTCTCGCCCGTATTATTCACGAAAAGTCTACTGCTACCGTGGATTATGCGGGCTAGGAAAGGATTGCCATGTACTCCAAGATGCTTGTTCTGAGGTTTTCAAGGGATATTGTCAATGAACCCATCATCGCCAATCTGGTGCGCGATTACGACCTAACCTTCAATATACTAAAGGCTACTGTCTACCCCCGTCGCGAAGGCATGGTGGTCATGGAACTTCAGGGGCAGAGCCGCGATGATTACAATCGTGGTATCCGCTACCTCGAACGAAGGGGAGTCATTGTGGACACAGTGGCTCAGGATATTCAAAGAGACATGGACAAGTGTTTCGAGTGTGGCGCCTGCACCGCTGTCTGCCCCACTGGGGCCCTTCACATCGAGCGGCCAAGTATGCATGTGCAGTTCGACCACGAGAAGTGCAGCGGTTGCGAACTCTGTGTGAATACCTGCCCGGTACGGGCCATGATCGTCAGTATCGATCGGGCCGAGGCCTTATGAGGAAGCATAAGCCGCAAACAAATCCCTTTAGCTCGAACGAAACCGCAAGCTACATCCACTCTTCCAGCACCGAAACCAGCGATCAAATCAGACAATTGTACCCTCATAAACCCAAAGCAAATGAAACCGTTGCAGTGGCAGTTAGTGGCGGCGTGGACAGCATGGTGACAACCCTGCTGCTCAAGGAGCATGAGCACGAGGTCTTGGCTCTGCATATGGTAATGCGCCCGGAGGATTCGCCGGAGCCCGGCGAACATATTGTGCAACTAGCAGCTCGACTCAGTGTTCCTCTCCACGTGGTGGATCTTCGCCGTCCCTTCCACCAGCAGGTAATCAAACCGTTTTTGGAGGCGTACCGCCGGGGTAAGACCCCTAACCCCTGCGTGATCTGCAATCCAAGCATCAAGTTCACCCTGCTCCAAGAACAAGCTGTTAAACTGGGAGCAACCACCCTCGCAACCGGCCACTATGCCAGACTTCTGCGTGATGAATCTGACGGGAGTTTGCGTCTTTTTCGTGGACGAGAGCGAAGCAAAGACCAGTCTTACTTCCTCTATCGACTCGACCAAGTGCAATTGGCGCGCTCATTCTTTCCGCTCGGGACTTATCTGAAAAGCGAAGTAAAAAAGTTGGCTGCAGACGCTGGAATGGTAGGGTATTATCGGCCGGAAAGCCAGGAAATCTGCTTCATCTCGGATAAGGACTACAAGGCTTTTCTGGAGCAGCACCTGGGATCAGACCTGCCTGGACCAGGACCTGTCTTGGACCTTAAAGGGCAACAACTTGGCGAACATGGGGGTATCCACCGCTACACCATAGGTCAACGCCGGGGCCTTGGCATTCCTTCCTCAGCCCCTTACTACGTCATCGGTCTCTAGCCTGACACCAACACTATCAGGGTGGGACGCGAGAGTGACCTCAGACGCAGGGAAATGCTGGTGACAGATGTTAACTGGATTGCCGCATCCCCACCCACCTCGGAGTTGCAGGCATTCGTGCAGGTTCGCTCACGCCACCGCGAGTCACCGGCCGTATTAAGGCCGACTACCCAAGGGACTCTGGTCCGTTTCCTCGAACCCCAGAAAGCAATTACGCCTGGACAGTCTGCAGTCTTCTATAGTGAGGACGAGGTTTTGGGCGGCGGCATTATCGAGCAGGTGCTTTCATGAGCACGGTAGCTTTGGCAACTCTCGGCTGCAAGGTAAATCAGTGTGAATCCGCCTACCTGGAAGAAAAATTGACACAGGCGGATTTTCTGCTCCGCCCTTTCACCGGTAAAGCCGACCTTTACTGCATCAACACCTGTGCTGTGAC
>CBFDBW010000078.1:0-9459 GCA_965603145.1 uncultured Syntrophobacterales bacterium | reverse complement strand
TGCGAAAAAGACTCTGGTATTTGAGGTCTGGTTGGCTTTGACGAGGCCAACAAAGTACAGAACCAAGGCCCAGATAGGCATGATAAACCTGCCGACAAATGGTATGACATTGACAAGAAAGGTTGCCCCGGAAGCGTAGGCCATGACCTGAAATGTCGCTGTAAAAGGGAGTCGGGTCGCACGTAGGATTCGCAAAACAAGGTGGACCAGGCTTGCAACTACAAAAAGAGAGGCAAGCAGCACGATGGGGGTAAGCAGCATGGTCCCTCCAAAGTGTATGGTATTGTTGAGAGCGCTGCCTTCCAAAATGCCGTATCGAATACCGAGAAGAGCAAACCAATAGCGGCCTATTGTTTGGCCTAGAGAACCGTAGACAAGCAGATACACAAGGGAACTGCGTATCCCAGCCTCGTAGTTTAAAGCTGAAAAGGTTACTGAGGGATGAAACAGAATGTTCTTGCTGGTCCGCCAAAAGGCAACCAGGTCGAGCCACGAGGTTCGCGCTTCCCAGTCAACCTTGTGGTGTGGTAGAGGTTGTAACTCAGCCGCAGTACCAGATGCTGCTGTGGGGTCTTGGTGATCGGCAAAGGGCATAGGTGTCTGACAGCGGGGACAATAGAGGGTGTGATTAGCAGCAAGGCGACGTTTTTCTGCGACAGCACCAGTAAACTTGCATGTGGGGCAGCGGATGACCATTGTAGTTCACATTTCTCATTTCGCATTTCTCATCTAACATTTGTTCATCTGGGATATACACTGCAATAGATATTATTTTCCTATGTCGAAGGTGCAATGGCAGATTTGAAATGAAAAATGACCAATGAAGCCATGCGCTTTGAGCGCAGCGGCGGCTGATTGCTTAAACACAGTTAGGCGCATCATAATACCGAGAAGCCAGCAGTATGGAAAGCCTTTTCTGGCATAATCAGGGGACACTGGAGTCCGTAGTCTGTTGTCAATTGTCCATTGTCTAAAATCGCATAGCGCAGAGAGCATAGCGCAGAGAGTAAAATCTCTACTCTACAAACGCTATGCGTTCTGCGCTACGCGCCATGCGGTAAAACATTTTAGGAACTTCAGGCATTTCCGTAACCGTAGAGTGGGCATTGCCCACTGACAAATCTTGTGCCGAGCCAGTTCTCTGCAGGAGCAAGCTCTGTTTGCGATAGAAGGATGTGCAGATCATGCACTCCAGAATCGCAACGAGGACGCTGCTCCTATAGGATGGAATAAATAACCATTGGTTTGGGCATTGCCCGCCGATCAGGTAATATGAAAAATGTGCAATGAGAAATGATAACTGGCTGTTGACATTACAAAAAATACTTTGACAGGCGTGCATGACTATGGTAATCAGGTGAGCACCATACTGGGGTAATGTGTGTCATCTTCAACCGCACCAATTTAACGGAGTGAACGAATATGGCAGAACAGTTTGGGCGCGCAGCAAATGAAGGAATTAGATGTTGCCAATTCCTTAATTCCTCAAGCCATACACATCAGACGATTCAAATTATTGAGTCGAAGCTCTGGTTTCCCTCTCCATGCTAATACACGTGTCAGACTCTTCTATTGTCATCCCGCAACTGGACGACCACCAGTCCAGACCTCTCATGGCAAAAATGGCACGCATTTTCCGTGAAATTGAGGCCATGAGCGAGGTGAAACGATTCCGCCAGAATCTGAGCCTGCCAGAAGATACCAGACGTTTGAGCCAGCGGGCCTTCCGGCTGTACGATGAGTACCTCGTCTACACCATCGGCAAGGTGCAGAAAAAAGGCTGGCGGGTTTACTGTGGGCCTGGATGTGCTGCCTGCTGTTTTAACATGCCTGCCGGAATCAGCAATTGGGAATTTCTTATCATCTATGATCATATCCAACAGGCTGGGCAGTTGGGAAAATTCTTCCGGAGAAGTCTTGAAAGCCACCAAGTACTCGATCGGGTGAAGAGGCAGTTGATTAATGGAGGGAGTGAACAACAAATTGAAAGCAAGAGCGAATACGATACCCTCTTGCACAATTACAGTCTGGCGAAACACGGATGTGCCTTTTTGAATGATGCACAAGAGTGTCTCATTTACTCGGCCCGGCCGCTGGCTTGCAGGATGCATTTTGCTTTCACCCCACCAGAGTTGTGTGATTCCGCACATCACCTTTTTTCTCAAGGGGTTCGTGTCAATCTAAGTCCCCATGGTGAAGTTGAGGACGAACTGAAGCGACTGGACGGGCGTCTGAATCTGGCCCTCAGCGATCTATTGGCTCCCGGGCTAGCGGCGCTGGCTGCTAACATAATGAGATTCTCCGCCATTACCTGGATTTAGTCCGCATCCCACATTTCACGTCTCAAATCTGCAATCTGAAATCCCAAATTCCAAGCACCAAACCGGGCCCCCCCCCAGAGGGTGGGGACTCCGAAGGAGAAATCTCAGGGTTTCAGATGTCATTCAGGTGTCAGGAAAGAGAAACACAAAAGCTGAAACCTTAATTCTGGATTCTGACTCCTGACTCCTTTTTTTTGTGATATATCATTGCAGATTAGCATCCCGTGATTACTAATAGTGGATGTTCCTATGCGGATAGGAAAATCAGAGATGATCAATGCGAAATGAGAAACCGGGGACCCGACCGAGAGGTTGGGGACTGAGCGGAGCGCAGCGAGCGCGAAGAATTGCGAAATGAGCAATGACAACTGTATCAGGATACTGGGTGCCAGGCAGAACAACCTGAAGGATCTGGCCCTGGAACTCCCCAGGGAACAGCTCATTGCCATAACCGGCGTGAGCGGGTCAGGCAAGTCCAGCCTGGCCCTGGACACGCTGTATGCTGAGGGCCAGCGCCGTTACGTTGAAACCTTTTCGCCCTATGCCCGCCAGTTTCTGGACAGATTGGACAGGCCCCAGGTGGATGCCATTGTTGGTATTCCTCCAGCCATAGCCATAGAGCAGGGAAACCGCATCAAGAGTTCCCGCTCAACTGTGGGCACAATAACGGAACTTGCAGACCATCTGAAACTGCTCTTTGCCCGGGCTGCTGTACTGCACTGTCAGCAGTGCGACAGACCTGTTCACGAGGATACCCCTGAGACCATTTGGTCTTCACTGTCCAAGGTCCCCGAAGAAAGCCCTGTTTTGATAATTTTTCCTCTGGACATCAAGGGTCGCACCACAGAGGAGACTCATCGCTATTTGTGGCATCAGGGTTTCCGTCGCCTTTGGCACCAGCAGAAAATACTCCACCTGGATGATGAGTCGATTCCTGATGAAGAGTATCTTGATGTATTGGTGGACAGAACTGTGTGGAGTCAGGAAAATCGCAAGCGCCTTCTCGACTCGATGGAACAGGCGTATCATTTCGGCGAAGGAAAGGTGGCGGTAATATTTCCTCCCGCAGAAAGACATCTCTTCTCAGCAACCAACCACTGCGCCTTCTGCGATATTAGCTATCCCTCGGCCTCACCCCACCTCTTTTCTTTTAACAGTCCCTTGGGTGCCTGCGAGACCTGCCGTGGCTTCGGTAGAGATATCGATGTGGATCTGGATTTGGTGATTCCAGACCAAAGGTTGACCCTGGAAGAAGGTGCAATCAAACCATGGTCAGCAGGGCGGATGGAATACTATGATCTCATGGATTTCTGCGACGTTGCAGGTATTCCTACGGATGTGTCTTTCAACAAGCTATCGTCAGCCCAGCAGGATGCAATAGTCGAGGAAAGTGACGAATTCTACGGGGTCCGCGGCTTTTTTCGCTGGCTGGAAACGAAGACCTACAAGATGCATGTTCGGGTTTTTCTATCTCGCTACCGTGCCTACCGCACTTGTGCTTCCTGCAATGGCAGTCGCTTCCAGCCTCTATCGCTCCTCTACCGCATTGGTGGTAGGAACATCGCTGAAGTTAACCAGTTACCCATCAGCCGGGTCCTGACTTTTTTCCAAGATATGGCGTCAATTTTCGAGGCGGATCCTGCTTCCAAACTGGTTTTCAGAGAAATTATCGGACGACTAACCTACTTGTATGAGGTGGGACTTGACTATTTGAGTTTGGACCGTCAGTCCCGCAGCCTTTCCGGAGGTGAAGTACAGCGAGTACACCTCACTCGTGCTCTGGGTTCACCGCTGGTTAATACTCTCTACGTCTTGGACGAGCCCAGTGTAGGGTTGCACCCAAGAGACAACCGGAGACTGGTAAAAATCCTCAGGGCCCTGACGCGTCAAGGCAACACAGTAGTGGTTGTGGAGCACGATCCGGAAATTATTCGTGCCAGCGACTACCTGGTGGATTTGGGACCAGGAGCCGGCGAGCGCGGGGGAAAAGTGGTGTTCACTGGCCCCAGTTCTGAAATCTGCGCGGCCAAAAGCTCGCGAACGGGAGCATATATCACAGGCAGCAGCCGTCCCGCCCGTCCGACACAGAGAAGGAGGTCACGAAAAAATCACTGGTTGACCCTTGTGGGTATCCAAGCTCATAACCTGCGAACCCTTGATGTTCGCATTCCCCTGGGCCTAATAGTTGCTGTTACCGGCGTGTCCGGTTCAGGTAAGAGTACTTTGGTGGAGGACGTGCTCTATCGTAACTGGCTGCGGCGCCAGGGACTCGCCACCGAAACGCCTGGTTACTGCCGCGAGATAAAGGGGTTGGAGTATATCGATGACGTGGTCTTTATGGATCAGCAGGCTATTGGCAGATCTCCACGGGCTAACCTGCTCACCTATAGTGGAGCGTTGACTCCCATTCGGGAGCTTTTTGCCAAAACTGATCTGGCACGGCTGCGGAATTATGGTCCTGGCCATTTCTCCTTTAATACCACAGGAGGTCGTTGTGAGGCTTGTGCTGGACAGGGATTTGAGAAAGTCGAAATGCAATTTTTGGCTGATCTTTACCTGGAATGCCCTGTGTGTAAGGGGCGCCGCTTCAGGGAAGAAATTCTAGAGATCAGCTACCGCGGGTTTTCCATTGCACAAGTCATGGATTTGACCCTGGCCGAGGCCATGGAACTGTTTGCGGATCAAAATCGTATTCTCAAGGCGCTCTCACCACTACGTGATGTTGGACTCGACTATCTCCGTCTGGGACAACCAGTCAGCACGCTTTCCGGAGGCGAAAGCCAGCGATTGAAGCTCGCCCGCTCTCTGGGAATAAAAGCTCGCAAAAACACTCTCATCATACTTGATGAACCGACCACCGGTCTCCATGCTGACGACACCAGATTACTGGTGAAAACTTTGAATCGGCTGGTTGACGCAGGCAACTCAATTGTGGTGGTGGAACATAACCTTGATGTGATCCAAGCTGTTGACCATGTCATAGACCTTGGACCCGAAGGCGGAGAAGAGGGTGGCAAAGTAGTTATCGCGGGCACGCCAGAGGAGATTGTTGAGTCCTCTGCATCACACACGGGTCGTTTTCTTGCCAAATATTGGCAAGGGTTCGAAACTGCTGCTCCCGTACCCGATATGAAAGGAGGTCCAGAGCAGAATGGAGCAATAAGGGTTCGCGGCGCTCGCGAACACAATCTAAAAAACCTAACCTTAGATGTTCCTCGTGACCAGTTAGTAGTGGTCACTGGGGTCTCGGGTTCAGGTAAGTCTACCCTTGCTTTTAATGTCCTTTTTGCCGAGGGGCAACGTCGCTATTTGGACAGCCTTTCTACCTTTGCGCGCCAATACCTGCCAGTTTTCGACCGACCAGAGGCGGAAGAAATAAGCGGTATGCCACCAACTGTTGCTATTGATCAGCGCAGCAGTCAGATGGGGCGACGCTCTACCGTGGCAACGATTACTGAGGTCTACCACTACCTTCGCCTCCTCTTCAGCAAAGTAGGAAAACCACACTGTTCAACTTGTGGGCAGGTCATAAGCGCCATGAGTCCGGAACAAATGACCCGTGATCTCCGCCAACGTTTTGAGAGGAAGCGTTTGATCATACTTGCCCCGAAAATAATGGGCCGCAAGGGATTTCACCGTCAGGTGCTGGAACGAGCTGTGGCTCAAGGATATGAGGAGGCGAGGATAGACGGCACAATATATTCGCTGAATCCTATTCCAAAACTGGCACGGTTTCGGGAACATGATGTGGAAATAGTCATTGGCAAGTGGAAACGGTTTTCAAAAGATGAAGAGGTGGAACTGGCTGGGGTGGTGGACGAGGCTCTGGCAGTGGGTGATGGCCAACTGGTGGCGCGGGGAGGCAATAAGAACGAGGTATTCTACAGCCGCCGTTTAACATGCGGCCGTTGCCACTTTGGTATGCCCAGTCTTGATCCCAGACTGTTTTCCTTCAACAGTAGACACGGCGCCTGTGACCGATGCGAAGGCATTGGCCGCTGGGGAGGTTCTGTTGACGGCGACGTTTGTTCGGCATGCAAAGGTGCTCGCTTGAACGAGACCGCTTTGAGTGTGAGGATAAACGGTAGGAATATATGGGAGGTCTGTGCTCGATCGGTGTCGGCCGCTAAAGAGCTTTTTACTGCTTGGCAGTTCTCTGGACGCGATGCTGACATAGCCAAGCCCCTTCTCGATGAAATCCTCAACCGTCTGGACTTCCTCGAACAGGTGGGCCTGGACTACCTGCACCTTGGTCGCGGAGCAGATACACTGTCGGGAGGCGAGGCCCAAAGGATAAGGTTGGCGGCCCAACTGGGATCCAATCTGCGTGGAGTCTGCTATATTTTAGATGAGCCCACCATCGGTCTTCATCCCCGAGACAACGACAAACTCTTGGACATGCTCACCGAACTGAAGGAAAAGGGTAACACCATAGTTGTGGTGGAGCACGATGAGGAAACCATTCGGAGGGCAGATCACCTCATAGATCTCGGTCCTGGCGCCGGAGGATACGGAGGCAGATTGGTAGCCAGCGGCACCCTCGCTGACCTACAACAGACACCCCAATCCATTACCGGAGCGTATCTCAACGGCAAGGGCCGGAGGAATTTAGCTTCCTCAGAGAGAAAACCGTCCTCAGGCAACTGGCTCATGCTCCGTGGGGCCGGGGCACGCAATCTCAAAAATATTGATGTTTCCGTGCCCCTGGGCACATTTACCTGTGTAACCGGCGTATCCGGATCTGGCAAGAGTACTTTGGTGGAGGAGACCCTGTACAAAGCGCTTGCCAACAAAATTACCAAGGCAGAACTTCAGCCTGGAGAGCACCAGGAACTTGCTGGGTGGAAACACCTGGACCGGGTTATGGAGGTGGATCACAGTCCGATCGGCCGGACGCCGCGTTCGGTGCCAGCCACCTACGTGGGGGTTTTCAATGATATCCGGCGCCTTTTTTCTTTAACTCCAGAGGCGCGGGTACGGGGTTACGGACCAGGTCGTTTTTCCTTCAACGTCGCCACCGGACGGTGCCAGAATTGTAAAGGTCAGGGTCTGGTGCGGGTTGTAATGGCATTCTTGCCCAATGTTTATGTTCGATGTGAAAAGTGCAACGGTCAGCGCTACAATAGCGAAACCTTGGCAGTGCGCTATAAGGGCAAAAACATAGCGGAAGTGCTTGAGATGTCACTGGAAGAAGCAGCAGAGTTCTTTGGGGCGATGGGTAAGATCAAACGCTCACTCCGTCTCCTCGTCGACCTTGGGCTGGGTTATCTCAGCATGGGACAATCCAGTCCAACCCTCTCCGGCGGTGAGGCTCAGCGGTTGAAGTTGGCCAATGAACTGGCGAAAAACCATCGAGCCCGGACCCTTTATATTCTCGATGAACCCACCACCGGACTCCACATTGCTGATGTGGAGAAACTGGTGGCAGTACTGCAGGCCTTGGTGGATCGTGGTCACACTCTGGTGGTGATCGAACATAATTTGGAGGTGATCAAGGCTGCTGATCACATCATTGATTTGGGGCCAGAGGGCGGTGACGGCGGGGGAGAGTTGGTGGCAAGCGGATCACCCAGGGAGTTGCTCGAGCAGACGGAGCGGTCTTACACAGCGCGTTATCTTGAAAATTATCTTGAGGGCGGAAACGGCGCATAGGGCATAGAGCATGGAGTTAAAGGCAAAGTCAAAAAAGAACTAATAACGGTTAACGATTAACTGATAACATCTCATCCCGCTTACCGCTTACTAGCAAACCGAATGACTAATGCGCAATGACTATGATAGAATCGCGCTGCTTTGAGGCGTACTAGAACCGATCATGTGAACAAGGATAATACTTAGATATGGACACGGGAGTTATTTTAAGAATACTGTTACTTGTTGGGGTGTTTATACTGCTCTTTCTTCCAACCGTGTGGGCCATCCGCAATATAGCTTACCGCAGCTTTCCCACCTTTAAGGCTAAGGTTATCTGGTTTGCGGTGGTGACCCTCCTGCCGCCCATTGGTGCATTTGTCTACATTGCCGTGGGCCGGCATCGGGCTAGTATAGAGGCGGAGGAACCGGAAGATCAAGAAGTGGATGCTGAGGAGGAAAAAGACGAGGCTGGTGGGTGAAGATGGAGTGCGTCAAGGGTTGTCTATGGAGCATTGGAGGAAGAGGGTTGATTTTAGATCGCAGATTTGAGATTTAAGTGTTTCCAGACTTGTTGTCGGATGAACCCGCGCTGCGGAACCATCCGACCTACAGGATCTAGAATGACTAAGGTTTCAGTGTTCAGTGTTCAGATTTCAGCTTCTTTTTGTTTTCCTGACACCTGACACCTGAATCCCTGAAATTTGGTGGCTACAAACTACTGACACTATTGAGTGGGCAAATAGGGTTCCAGGTCTTTCTTGTACTCGGTAATCACTTTGTAACCCGCTTGAGTTAAGCAGTCGACAGCTGCGTCACGTTTAACTGAACTAACCCGCATGACCAGTTCATGGATATCTGGGTACTGATGCACGGGCAGGGTGATCATACTCACAATACTGATGTTGGCGTCCTTGAGTAAGGTACAGACATCCGCTAGCACTCCAATTCGATCCTTCACCAGAACCACCAATCGACCGCTCTCTTCTTTAATGCCAAGGCCGTCCAAGAGCACTTCCATGAGATCGGTGCTGGTAATGATGCCCACCACTTTATCGCCTTCTACAACTGGCAGACTACCTATCTTGCGGTCATGCATGATACTAGCAGCGCGTTCGATGGTGGCGCCCGGACTTATGGTGATGAGCTCTTTGACCATGACGCTTTCAACGGTCAGTTTCTGCAGGACATACGTGAGTTCGTAGATGCTCAAGGTGGTGGCTGGTGAGGCCCACGCTTGCTTGATGTCCCGATCAGTAAGGATGCCTACTAGAGTGCCCCGTTTGTCAACGACTGGCAGCTGTTTGATGTTCTTCTCCCGCAGGAGGTCACGTGCCTTTACCATGGGAGTGTCGGGAGTTACCGTGATGAGATCAGTCGTCATTTTCCGACCCACATACATAATTTCCCCCTCATGATGATTTCAGAAGGTTCAAATTCATCAGGATTTTCGCTAAAGTATGTGAAGTGATTATAGCGGAAACCATTCGGAGTTGCAAAAAGCAAA
>CBFDBW010000077.1:0-9589 GCA_965603145.1 uncultured Syntrophobacterales bacterium | reverse complement strand
TCAAACAGAAGTCTTCTCTGGAAAACCTTTTTTGGAATTGGAAAAAATCCATGTTCTCGTATTTCTGGCTCATAGGAATATCCTCCGCAAAACATATTGAAATTAAAAGGAATTATAACAGTTATGCGGAGTTAAGTACATAGGCGTTTTTCGGAATTAGAATTTAGCTCGTCCTCGCTCTTGCTATGGGAGGCGGGAGTTGATGGAAATTACAAATGACGACGACTAATGATTTAGGTGTCAGGTGTCAGGGAGGAAAAGCAAGAGAGCTGAAACCCGAAAACTGAAACCTGGAACCCTGAGATTTGGTGCTTGGGATTTGGGGTTTAGGAATGCGGATTGCGAAATGCGAAATGGTAAATCTAAAATCTGCAATCCGAAATGTGTATAGTGCCTAGTTTTGGAAGGAGGACTTAGTTCGTATGGAATATGATGTAAAGGATCTTTCATTAGCGGAAATGGGTGGAAATCGGGTGGAATGGGCAGCCCAGGGAATGCCGGTACTTAATGCTATCAAAGATAGTTTCTCCCGTGAGAAACTTTTGCAGGACGTACGGATCGCCGCCTGCCTGCACGTAACTACAGAGACTGCCGTGCTGATGCAGGCGCTCAAGGCGGGTGGGGCAATAGTGCACTTATGCGCTTCCAACCCGCTGAGCACCCAGGATGATGTGGCGGCCTTTTTGGTTGCCAGCGAGAAAATCCCGGTGTTTTCCATCAAGGGCGAAGACACGGATACCTACTATCGCCATATACACCAGGCTCTGGAGGTGAAACCCCAAATTACCATGGACGACGGCGCTGATCTGGTGAGCACGATCCATGCTGACAAGCGAGAGCTTCTGGAGGACATCATTGCGGGAACCGAGGAAACCACCACCGGAGTAATACGCCTCAAAAGCATGGCCGCCGAAGGCGTGCTGGCCTATCCGATTATCGCCGTTAACGACGCCAACACCAAACACCTTTTCGACAATCGCTACGGAACCGGTCAGAGCACGGTGGATGCCATCATCCGGGCCACCAATCGGTTGCTGGCTGGCTCCACTTTCGTGGTGGCTGGCTACGGCTGGTGTGGTCGTGGGGTAGCAATGCGCGCCAATGGAATGGGGGCCAATGTAATCGTCACAGAAGTGGAGCCGCTACGCGCCCTGGAAGCGGTAATGGATGGCTATCGGGTAATGACCATGCTGAAGGCGGCCGAGTTGGGAGATTTTTTCTGTACCGTGACTGGGGACATCAAGGTCCTCAGGCGGGAACATTTTGCCGCGATGAAAGATGGGGTAGTGGTTTGCAACTCAGGCCACTTCAATGTGGAAATCGACCTGGAAGCATTAGAAGAGATGAGCGAGGAAAAACGGCAGATTCGAGAGAGCGTCGAAGAATATCGTCTGTCGAACGGTAAGCGTGTTAACGTATTGGGGGAAGGACGTCTGGTTAATTTGGCAGATGCCGAGGGCCACCCTCCCAGTGTCATGGACATGAGCTTCGCCAACCAGGCCCTGGCGGCCTCGTATGTGACAGAAAAGGGCAATACCCTGGAAAAGAAAGTTTACGGTGTGCCCGAGGAAATTGACCGGGAGATTGGGAGACTTAAACTCGCCGCCATGGAGGTTGAAATAGACGAACTGCTCCCAGAGCAAGAGAAGTACCTGACGTCCTGGGAGATGGGCACGTAAAGCATAGAGCATAGGGAAATACAGCTGACAGCGAGCAGTAGGCAGTGTCGTTATCCGTTATTAGTTATTCGGAAGACCTGTCTCTATGTGCTGCCTTGACGACTTCTACGATTTCTGCGATTTGACAAATCGACAAATTGACGAATTTCCTCATCGACAAATGACTGCTGACTACTGACTATTGGATTCTTCCATTGCAAAATGTGAAATGCAAAATGAGGTGGCGCTTTGCGACTCGCCCGTAATGATGACTTGAACACCAGTACCAAATCGGTATTGGTGTTTTTTCTGTCTCTGACGATATTGCTCGCCTCAGCCTGCGGGCCGTCGCGGTTGGCAACTCCCGTTAGCAGACCAGAGCAACCCCTCCAGGAGGTAAATCCCCAATCGGTGGAGCTGGAAAGAGACGACTTGAGCCGAGAGCTGTTGGTGCAGGCGGTTCAAAACAGCCTGCTCTATTACGAACGGCTGCCTGAGGACAGACTTTTCAAGTTCGGTCCCGAGGAAGTTCCCGTCAGCCGAATGAAGCGAACCCTGGAGACTTTTCTGGCGTTGTTAGCTGAAAGTCGGTCCTGGACGGAACTCGCTGAAAGCGTCCGAGAGAAGTTTATAATTTACCGGTCCGTGGGTCGAAATGTTGAGCAAGAGGTTCTGTTCACCGGATACTACGAGCCTACTATCCAGGGCAGCCTTTCCCAGGACGACCACTACCACTATCCCATCTACGGTGTTCCGGATGACCTGCTCAAGATCGATTTGGGGCTTTTTGGCACCCAATACCAGGGAACCAGGCTGGTGGGGCGCACAGAGGGAAACCGGGTGGTCCCTTACTATAGCCGGGAGGAAATCGAATTTGATGGTAAGTTGGCCGGGCAGGGTTATGAGTTGGTGTGGGTGGCGGATCCTGTGGAACGTTTTTTCCTCAGAATTCAAGGTTCCGGGCGTATAAGGCTGATAAATGGTGAACATGTTCGACTTGGATATGCGGCCAAGAACGGCAGGCCGTGGGGGCCCATTGGGAGGTTGCTGATTGAAAAAGGGCTGATACCCAAGGAAGCCATGTCGATGCAGGCTATCCGCCGCTACCTGAAGCAACATCCGGAAGAGATGGAAGAGATTTTTTCCTACGATCCAAGCTACGTATTTTTTAGCGAAGTTGAGGGAGGTCCTTTCGGAAATATTGCAGTTCCGCTCACCCCAGGTCGATCAATCGCCACCGATTCCATACTTTTCCCTAAAGGAGCTCTTGCTTTCATTGAATGCCAGAAGCCAGTTTTTGCCAAAGACGGCGTGATTTTGGGCTGGTCTCCCTTCGGCCGTTACGTCTTAAATCAGGATACCGGTGGTGCCATACGTGGTCCAGGACGGGTGGATCTATTCTGGGGTAGTGGTCCTTTCGGCCGCATTGCCGCCGGGCATCTCAAACACTCCGGCGCCCTCTATTTCTTGCTCGTCAAAGAGTAAGAAACCCGCAATCCTAAATCTCCAATCTCCAATCTGAAATCTTCAATCTGCTCCCGTCTCGCTATTCCTTCCAATCAGTGTCTGGATGGCGAACTCATTGATAACCCTTATCTCGTCGAATATCCTAGAAAGTTCGATTGCCTTTTCCAGTTCTTCTTCCTCTAGGGAGGCTAGTAAGTTCTTCTGCACTAGTCGGAAACGACTTAGTAGGGCCGCCTCTCGATGCTTGAGTTCGGCCAAGAACTTTTCTGGCGATTCCATTTTTCGGTACTGCGTTTGCAAAACCAGGTGAGTATCGCGATAGCCTTGGGCAAGATTTTTTAAATGCTCAACAAGAGTGGGGACGTCATTCATAAACGGTGAGCTCCTTCCTTATTACGGCTACTAGCAGTAGTGATGGTCCGATTGTAAATGGACTCTGGCTTTCGGCCAAGTAGTTTTTTGCCCTTGAATTTATTATATTGCAGTGCCATAATGTAAAAAGCTTTATACATGAAACCATCATTTCTTTCCGGGGATGTTCGCCCCTAGCTGTAGTTATCTGGCGGATACCAGGTTTTCTCCTATCCTTTTTGTGGGTCGCTGGCACATTGCCGATAACAGAAATGTTGACGGCTATTCTTGGATGGAGTTGCTGCGCCGAGGGTGATGCGTGGGGGAATGTGCGGCTTTATTCCGGCAAATTGTCGGGGTGTCGCAGACAAGCCCTTGGCTTGACTCGGAGGAGGGAGGCGATTTTGCGTCCTGGATTGAGCCATAATATGGGTACCATGAAGGGTATGCAAAGAGCAGTGAACATAGTGGTCTCGGAGCGCATAAAGATACCCACTGCGCCCCTGCCGCCGATGCTCATAAAGAAGCTAACTGAACGTCTCATCTTTACTAATCCCGAATATGAGTTTCGTCAGAGTCGCGGGGAGTGGCTCGGTAACGTCCCCCCTCAGATACACTGCCTCTACGAACAAAGATACCATTACTTTATTCCACGAGGATTTCTCTCCCAATTGTTGGACCTCTGCCAGCACTTCGGCGTGAAATACCGGGTGGTTGACCGCCAGCGGAGCCTCGAACCTGTTGAGTTCCAGTTCCATGGCGTACTAAAGGATTATCAGGAGCTGGCTTATGATGATGTGATTGCCAAAGACCACGGGACTCTGGTAGGTGACGCCAAGAGTGGAAAAACCGTCATCGCTCTCTATTTGATATCACAGCGTCGACAGCCCACCATGATTATTGTGCCGAATGTGGCGCTGCTCGGCCATTGGAAGGAGAAGCTCGTTCGCTTCCTCAAGGTGCCAGCAGAAGAAGTAGGGATTGTTGGTGAGGGAAAATTTAATGTGGGTCCCCAGGTTACGGTGGCCCATGTCAGCGCCATGTACCGCCGAGTGCGAGAGGTGCGTGACAAGATCGGCCTTTTGGTGGTAGATGAGTGTCACCGGATACCCTCTCGTACCTTTACCCAGGTGGTTAGCAACTTTGACTGTCGTTATCTTTTGGGTCTATCGTCCACCACCCAACGGCGAGACCGGCTTTCCCGGCTGATCTACTACTATGTGGGTGATATACTTCATCAAATTGACTCTCGTAAAGCAACGGAAATAAGAGCTATTTTTCGGGCCGACGTAGTGGTCCGGGAGACGGACTTTGACTATCCTTATGAGAGCAATGAGGATTATTCCTCGATGATGGCGGCTTTGGGCAGGGATCCGGTGCGCAATCAACTCATTGTGGATGACGTCGCCCGTGAGCTGAGCCAGTCCACTGGTGGCCCGCTGCTGGTGTTGACCGAGGATGAAGAACAAGACAACACTCTGAGGGATATGTTGGACAAGAAGGGGATTTCAAGCATCTCGCTTGACCCTGACCTTGTGGCGAAGGGAGGAAAGGCTTTTTCGAAACAGCTGAAAAGCAAGAAAATCCAGGTCGTTTTGGGCAACCGTCAATTTTCCCAGAAACTAGTCCCCGAGGTCAGGTTTGAAGCCATATTTCTCACCACTCCACTCAATTTTCGCGGCAAGATAATCCGGTGGTTCCAAAATGTGTTGAGACGTGATGATGGCCAAACGCCGATGAAAGTTTACGATTACGTAGACAGCAAGATTAGCATCCTTGATAATTTCTTCCGAATGCGCAGCTATGCCTATGGACTGCGGTTACCGAGGCCCACTCCCCCGAAGTAAATCACTGCATTTCTCATTTATTCGCGCTCGCTCCGCTCCGCTCAGTCCCGCAAGTGGGTTCCCAGTTTCGCATTTCACATCTGGCATTTCACATTGGGGATTCTTCAATTATCATTTGATATTTTGATAAAATGACTTGATTAGGCTCATCCCACCAAGGTGTAATGATAAATGCGAAATGATGAATGAGGCTGAAGGCTGAAAGCTAGGAAAACCCGTGAGTCGGATACGAGTTGCCATAGGTGAACAGTTAATAACATGTCCCCAGGTAGTTACTCTGGGGGTGCGGCCACAAATGGCCGACTACACGGAACAGGAGCGCAGGTTGCTGCGAGCTGCGGACATGATTTTCTACCCGACAGACCGATATGTGGATTTCTTTGCCACCTTGGGCAAGGAGACCTTCCCCAGTGTCAGTTGTTATAGATTGCGAGGGAATAGATTGAAACACACCGCCTTACTACGCTTGCTGAATGTCCCGCACCCCCGCACGCGTGTCTATTATGGACACAAACAGAAAAGAGAAATTCTCAATGAATTTGCTTTTCCATTCGTGGCGAAAAAGGCCCGCGGAGCAGCCGATGGGAAACAGGTCTTTCTCATCAACAACTGGGAAAAATTAGATTGGTACAACCAGCATTTCAATCCAGCTCTTATCCAGGAGTATGTAGCTCCAGCAAAGGAACTGCGGGTGATTGTCCTCAACTTCCACACAGCCTTCGGCTATCGGCGGAATGTCAATAGGGGCGATTTTATGAACAGTTTGAGCCGCAAGGGGACCTGGAAAACGGATGATGTGGATACTGAAGGGGTTGAATTGGCGAAAATTATCGCCAGGGATGCTGGTCTTTCCGACGTGGCGGTGGATATGGTTTTCGACGGCAGCCGCTGTAGGGTTCTCGAGCTCAATTTCCTCTGTGACGAGAGGGATTCGCACCAAGCCGAGCCCGATCGGACCCAATTGATCATAGAAATGATCGAAAAAGGAGAACTGTAAGAAGCAAAGCGCAAAGCGCATAGCGCAGAGCGTGCGTGGCAAAAGGCGCATCTTTCATTGAGCAGTGCTGATTGGCCAGTTCTCATTTCGATGAGGTCTCTTAAGTACCGTTAATGCTCAATCTGTAATGATAAATCCCCGAGGAGAGATGCGGAACTATTCATAGAATCAACGCTATGCGCTTTGCTAATTAACATTGACACCGCAAACCATGCGTCGCTATAATTGTCTCGTTTAGACGCCGGAGTGATGAAACTGGTAGACGTGCTGGACTCAAAATCCAGTGGGCCTTGCGCCCGTGCGAGTTCGACTCTCGCCTCCGGCACCAAGTAAATAGGGCGCCCAGATTGATCTGGGCGCTTTTTTTTCTATTAACCCGGATGTAGGATAGAATGGTATTGGGACTTCTGTATAGGGCGTCTAATAGTGTGTCCTGTTGAATTTTTTCTTAGAGCACCTGATAATAATGGAAAGTATTGAACTTTTCTGCAAAACTCTTTTATTATGGTTCTGCTGGAATTTGCTTGGATGCCATAACGACAGAGCTGGACCGGCCAGGGAGAGCTCCTCGGCAAAGCTGCATATTCGCATCAATTGGACACCGGCTCATGGTCCTTTACAATGGCTGCCGCCGACGCAGATGAAGGGCATTTTAGGCTGCCAAAGCAAGACACCGGTGGCTCAAAATGCAGTTTGCCTCGGAGCCCCCCCTGTCCCAGGGAAATCACAGCATCGATGGTCAATAGATGATCATCCAAGCAAATTCCGGAAGAACCAAAATTTCAACAGCTAACAGATTCGGCATTTTGTGAACATAGTAAACCGTTGATCACTCACGAGACAACAGAACAATTGCCAAGATTCGTTTGCAGAGAACATATCATAGTCAAGAAAGGAAGAAGAGACACATGGAAAAAGGAACGTTTGAAATTAAGCTTGGACTTTCCGAGATGTTAAAAGGCGGCGTCATTATGGATGTTGTCAATGCTGAGCATGCTAAGATAGCAGAGGAAGCTGGTGCAGTTGCGGTTATGGCATTGGAGCGCATCCCAGCCGATATTCGCACGGAAGGAGGGGTTTCCCGCATGTCAGATCCGGCCTTGATTAAGGAAATACAGGAAGCTGTTTCGATCCCTGTGATGGCCAAATGTCGCATTGGCCATTTTGTTGAAGCGCAAATTTTAGAGGCGCTGGGTGTGGATTTTATTGATGAAAGTGAGGTATTGACCCCTGCGGATGAGGTCAATCATATCGATAAACATCAATTTAAAATTCCAATTGTCTGTGGTTGTCGGGATTTGGCGGAAGCATTAAGAAGAATTGGTGAAGGCGCAGCGTTGATTCGTACAAAAGGTGAAGCAGGGTCAGGCAATATTGTCGAAGCCGTGCGTCATATACGAAAAGTAATGGGTGAAATCCAAAAATTGACAGCACTGCGCGATGATGAGTTGATGGCAGTCTCAAAAAAAATGGGAGCCCCCTACGAACTGGTCAAAAAAACAGCAGAACTCGGCAAATTGTCGGTTCCTAATTTTGCCGCAGGCGGGGTGGCGACACCTGCGGATGCTGCCTTAATGATGCAGTTGGGTGCTGAATCGGTATTCGTCGGTTCAGGAATTTTTAAATCGAATGATCCGCAAGGCCGGGCACGCGCCATTGTTCAGGCGGTGACTCACTACAATGATCCGCACGTGCTTCTCGAGGTATCCGCCGGATTGGGTGAAGCAATGAAAGGCATTGAGATGAAAGATTTGCCTGAAGAGCAGCGATTACAGCACCGGGGTTGGTAAATCATGCCTAAGAAAATCGGTGTTCTGGCACTGCAAGGAGATTTCGCAAAGCATCAGGCGATGCTGCGGTTGCTGAAAATTGAAACCGTTTTGGTGAAAAAGCCCGGAGATTTACACGGCTGTGAGGGTTTGATCATTCCTGGTGGTGAGTCGACAACACTAACAAAATTAATTCAGAAATGTAATCTGTATGAGCCAATTCGTGAGTTTACTGAAAAACATCCAATTATGGGAACATGTGCTGGGGCGATTATGGTTGCCTCTACTGTTGACGATCAGCGGATAGAGCCTTTGCAACTCATTGACATTTCGGTTACTCGGAATGCTTACGGCAGGCAAATCGACTCGTTTATAACCCATGTGGATGTGCCATTTTTGAAGGGATCTGAGAGGTTCAAGACGGTGTTCATTAGAGCCCCTAAGATTAGAAATGTTGGTTCACAGGTTGGAGTTTTGATGGAGTTACACGGAAACCCAATAATGGTGCAGGAAAGTAATGTTCTTGCCCTGACATTCCACCCTGAATTAACGAGTGATCCACGCATTCACCAATATTTTTTAGAACATTTCTTTCCCATTTGATTTGTGATTAGAAATGCTTAATCAAATCATTGCTGTTTTCTTTATCGCCTTTTTCGTCGCAACCTCCGCGCTTTTCTTTTGCGTCGCTCTTGTCATATGGCTTTTTACTGTGCTGTTTGACAACCGCTTGGTGCTGCTCCACCTGTTTTCCTCCTTCTGGGCCTCGGTTTACCTGTGGGCCATGCCCGCCTGGTCGGTTCGTGTTGAAGGAAGAAGCACCATACGGATGCGGGATCGCTATGTCTTTGTCTCCAATCACCAATCCCAGTTGGATATCCTGATGGCTTTCAGGCTCTTTTTCCCCTTCAAGTGGGTGTCAAAGGCAGAGGTGTTCAGGATCCCCTTCATCGGCTGGAACATGTATCTGAACCGGTACATTAAGCTGAAAAGGGGAGATAAAAAGGGCATCGCGAAAATGTTTGTCGATTGTGAACAGACACTTGCCGAAGGCAACTCCCTTTTTGTCTTTCCAGAAGGCACGCGGTCAGAAACCGGAAGCCTGAAACCGTTCAAGTCGGGGGCATTCATCCTGGCCAAGAAGATGTCGATTCCCATTGTTCCCGTCGTTATTAGCGGCACAAAGGACGCTCTGCCCAAGCATAGCTTGAATTTTCACGGCAGCCAGAAGATGAGTATAAGGGTGCTCGAACCTGTGCCACCCGAACGTTTTGCCCACCTTTCAGCCAAAGATACAGGCGATATGATCAGAAATATAATTGCCGCCGAGCTCTAGCCCGGATATTTTATGAATTCACGCCCTGGCGTGACTGCGACCACGGATATGGCCGTCCTTCCTGGCGTCCTCGGGTGTCGGCCCCTGCGACGTACCGTTCAGGTACGGAAACCAATCCCGCGGTACCGCGGGACGGTTGCCCGGTGGCACGCCCATCTTCTTCG
>CBFDBW010000076.1:0-9593 GCA_965603145.1 uncultured Syntrophobacterales bacterium | reverse complement strand
TATAATGCGGAAAGTCTCATACCCATATTGAATTTACTTTGGCACACGATATGGAAAGGTGTCAAGGTGATGTAGGCATCTAAAAAGAAAAACCCCCACCGAACCGGCCCACACACTTGGCCGATGGGGGCAACCCTAAAATAGGTTAGGAGAACATCTCTATTGATATGACCATAGATATAGTGGGCATTTCTGAAATGCAAAAGTGTGGATTAAAGTAGAGTCTGTCGAAAAACTCTAAAAGCCCGGATTTTTCGCTTACTAGGTCTTGTAAGTAGTTGATTTTACTAGGTGCGGAAATAGCGAAAATGCACCGTCAGGACTTTTTCGACAGTCTCGTATGTAATGCACACTCCGCTGTATCGAAAGGGAGTTCTTAATCAATAAGAATGAGTTTTGGGAATAAAAAAGCCACCCACGTATGACAGGTGGCTTGATAAAAGGCTTTTTCAACTCTGCATGATAAATGTTCTAACCTGCTATGGAAGGAACACCTTCCGAACACGACAAGGATTTACCACAATGCTAATGAGCTGCTCAGACCCATCGAACATCTTGCGAAGCTCGGGAATAGTCGTACGGAATTTATAGTTTTGAACCCTGTCAATGCCAGCCGGAATGCTTTTGACCAAGTCACTGGAAGAGTCATCGTGGTAGATGCGTAAAAAATCCGGTTCAACACTAGAGCGGGATTTAAATTCCGTCTTTACTCGCTTTGGGACGCCCCGCTGGTAATTCATCCGAAACTCCAATATTCCCCCAGCATCATCCTGTACCTTCCACATCTCGCTACCCGTCCCAGATTCCGATGTCGCACTTTTAATCGTAGCCTCTCGATGTACCGTGGCCTTGACCGCGTTCTTGTAGGCGTGAGGATCATCATAAGGCCAATAGATCCGAGTAACGAAGAAAGCAAACTCTCCGGTCTTAGTATGCACGCCCGGAGAAACCAGTACCGCCAAACAGTGTGCACCGCCCTTGTCCAGCTTACCCTCGCCATCTTGTATGATAAACCTATCGTCCAACATAAGCATAATATTGGTCCCTTGGAGCGGTCCCTCGGCAAGCGAAACGACCTTCCAGGGAGCAGGTAACCATGCCTGAGCTGCTTTCTGATCAACTTTGAAAGCCACGACAATACGGTAGAACAGACCATCCACAACCAATGTCTCTGCCTTCGACGGTTTGGCAGGCAACAGGATCAAGGATGCGATGAAGAAAACGCTTATACAACCGAAAACAGTTATTTTCATCTTGCTCTTTCTCATGATTGTTTCCTCCTTTTTAGTTATAAGATTTGGTGTGTTAAGGGTGAATTTTCTTGATAGAGAGCCTGTTTTCCGAGAGCTACGAATATCAAAGTAGTAACGTCCTTCGCTTATCGGTCAAACAAGCGCCTTTTTTGTAGCCTTAAGGCCTGCCAAGGAAAAGCGGGTTATGTGATCGGCCAGCTGCCCCAGATACTCCTGCATGTTTGGACGAATTCTCCACCATCGAAGCAGTTGCGCAAAAGAAGTGTTCCGCCCTACTCATAGTAGCCCGCACCCACGATGACGTTCTTGCCGGGGACCTTAAGAAAATACGCTCTTTTGGGCCGGGCCTTCTGCTCCCCGCTCCTGAGGTAGTCATAGGTAATCCAGCCTGATCCCGCGGCGTTCGCGACTTTGGCCATCTCCTGAAAGATCAATTTGCCATCGGCACTCCGGTAGTTCTTCACGTTCCAACCGATGATTCTAGGTACCCGATGAGCAAGTATCTTGAAATCCTCCACACGAAAGCAAAAAACGTAGGAATCTTTCCATATGAAGGAGCCATTCGGATCATTCATCTGCTTCAGCGCTGCATCCAGCCCAGTCTTTTCAATCAATTCGGTTGCCTCCTCACATTTGGCTACGCATTCTTCTTTTGTGGCTTTCCCAGGATCAGAAGCAAAACCCGCATCCACCCAACCCAAGACAAACCAAAGTGCAATTACTACCGCAAAAACCGAGTTAACCACTACAAATGACCTCTTCATGACAATTCTCCTTTTTTGAACGTTAAATGACCAACAACAAAGCGTCTATTTAGTAAAACCCGGGGGAAGCCCGATTGGACCGGTGGGCCATCCGGGTTGTTCATAAGGCGCGACGCCATACTTCCGTTTGTGCTCCAACGAAAGATCCAGCCCCATCCTGCGGGCGGCCACCCGGTAAGAACCGTGTTTCAGTCTGAGGGCTCCCATCGGTTCCACTACGATGGCTGCCCTGGCCTGAACCGGACAGTTATACTCACAGAGTCCACAGCCGCTGCACCTTTCTTCATTTACAAAAGGAACGGCCACGGAAACCCCCGGCACGATCCTGAAGTCTAGGGCGTTGAACGGGCAAAACTCGTCACATATGAGGCACTTCTTATCAAACTCCCAGGCCAGACATTTATTTCTCAAAACGTGGGCCGTACCAATCTTGGCCCAGACTTTCTCGTTGGAAGTAAGCTTGCGGATTGCGCCTGTAGGGCACACCATGCCACAGACGTTACACTCCGGCATGCACGGACCCCTCTGCGGTATCAATCGAGGACTGTACAAGGCGGTAAGCCCGGCAGAGAGGGCAAGAGGCTGGAGGGTATTCGTCGGACACGCCTTCATGCACTCGCCGCATTGAACACATCGGGCCAGAAAGTCTTCCTCCGGCAGCGAGCCTGGGGGGCGAATGATTGGAGGAGTCCCCATCCTTCCGGGCACGGGCTTGCTGTGAAGGTGTTTGAGGCTTGTTAGGGTTATTACCGCCGCGCCAACGCCGGAAGCCCCAGCCTTGAGCAGTTTCCGCCGGTCTATGGAAAAACCCTTTCCTGAGGTTTCACCGTGGAAACTGGACCTAGAAAAACTGACAGCACCTTCTGGGCATATCCGGGCGCAGGTTTCACATACGATGCATTCGCTGTGATCTGTGACTAAAGGGTCGTGGCCGATAGCCCCCATGGGGCATCTCTTCTGACACAGGGCACATTCAGTGCACTTGTCCGAAACCTGCCTTCTTAAAAAGGGCCTCCGGGAGATAAGTGCGACTACCGCCCCCGAGGGGCACAGATAGCGACACCAGAATCGAGGAGAGTAGAAAGCCAGGCCGAAAATAACGATGAAGAAAAGAAGAGTAACCCATTGAAGGTCGAAGCGAGGCCTGGGTATAACCGCATACGCAAGGCTTGTTATGTCGAAATGATTCGCCAAAGGGCGCACCGCGGCCATAGCTCTATCGCTGACAAGGCATAGTGCTGGATAGACGATCAGGCCGCAGAAACGGGTAATCAAGGGGAGGGGAGAGGCTAAAAAAACCAATGAGACCCCTAACATAGCGGCTCCGAGTATAAACAGGAGAATCTGGTACTTCAGTTGCTTGAGAACTTCGGGTGGCTTTTTGGCGGGGTCTTTGGTCTTCGGCCTAATGAACTTATCAGCAACATCGACGGTAACGCCCATAGGGCAAAGCATGCCGCAGAAGAAGCGACCCAGAACGACCGTAAGGCCAAGGATCAGCATTGGAACAAGGACAAACGGCATCGCTAGACGAGCAGTCAAGCCGGCACCCACAAAAATCAGCGGATCCATCCACAGATATGCGTCCACCGGCACCGCAGTTGTCAAAGGGAAGGCAGCCAGCCACAGCAGCACAACAAATAGGACGAAACTCATAGCCTGTATTGTGCGCTTGAAGGTGATCATGCTTCTATCTGCTGCACTCTCAGGTTTTGCA
This sequence comes from uncultured Syntrophobacterales bacterium, assembly GCA_965603145.1. Taxonomy (GTDB): domain Bacteria; phylum Desulfobacterota; class Syntrophobacteria; order BM002; family BM002; genus BM002. The sequence continues at coordinate 5,859 of CBFDBW010000076.1, read as the reverse complement.
CATCCATACGCCCTAGACCACGTTCGTGTGCCAGACGGATATGTTCCAGCTGCCGCGGCTCAAAGCGCTGGCTGTACCATTCGAACATTTCAACCGTTTTGGCATCTGCCGCGACCATGTCCCTTGAGGCGATGACGGTATTCGTTCTAAGCACTTGACCGGGGCCCCGAGGCCCGCCAGTGGAAAGCACCCTGGTAGCGTCTATCACTGTAAGATCGGCCTTGAGCAGAGCACACAGATCTACAATGGCCTCATCCAGTTGGTAGTCTCGGTGCATGGTTTCTCTGTTCCAGATGAGTCCCATCATTCCTTTCATAGCGAGACTGACTCCGGTCATGGAGTGAGACTTGGCCACGGGAGCGGCTATCAGGACATCCGCCTCGAGCACGTCCCGCATCACGTCTGTCTCTTTGAACTTGAGCCCGCCGACAATGGGCGTAGCCCTGTAGAAATCTTTCTTAGTAAGCCCAAAGACGATATCTTTCTCGAAGACCTTGAGGGCCTCTCTAGTTCTGGTAATCGAGGTTTCCGCCCGCACGGAATCCTCGGCCGGGTGGTCTAGAACGCGTATTCTGGAGGCCCCGGCCTCCAGGCACATGGCGACTATTTCCCTGGTAACTAGGGGATGGGTGGTGGTGGCGGCCTCCGGTCCCTGAGGGAAAGACAAGTTGGGCTTTATCACCACCTTGGCGCCGGGTTTCACGAAGGTTCTCATTCCTCCGATGAGATCCATAGCCGCGCGGGTGGCCGACCCTGGTTTGCCTTTAGCGATGCCTATGTCAGGAACTGGGCTGGCAAAAAGACGTTTGGGTAGATAAAGCCCCGCAGCTCCAGCCGCAAAAAAGCAGGCTCCTAAGAGTTGCCTTTTTAGGAACTCTCTGCGGTTTAGGGCTTCTTCCACACAAACATCAATCCTGCCTAAGGATTTAGAACAAGAATTTCTTTTCATATTCTTTGCCTCCACCTCTCTGCGTGGTGTCATTTTCAAATCAACCGGTTGCCTATCACAGTATGGGTTGGCAATTAAATTTGAACTAATTTCCGACTAAAAAGGCCCAAAAAAGAGGAAAACGAAAGGAAGGGTGTGGGACTGAAAGCGCATAGCGAATGTCAGGTATTAGCTAAATTGAGCGATTCTGATCCCCGTCCCTCTTGGCGGGGGAGGAAAAAGGTTGCAACTTCCTCCAACTCAACCAAAAGAATACGATTTGGTAAAAAAACTGAAAACAGGCTCAAAAAACGGCATACAAACACGGTTTACAATCTCGTTCTTACTCAACCTGTCAGCAGTGAGCAGGACCACCAGCAAGTAAGGACTAAGGCGCCAAAATGCTTTTCGAAGATTGCCATACCGTTCAGGAATAAGAAGGGCTGCTATACTTCCGCCAGCCATTGGTGGAATGGGCAAGAGATTGGACACTGCAACCATGAGATTCACCCCGATAACGATCTCGAGCATTTGAGGATCAATGGCGAATTGTTCAATAATTAGACTGACACTGGATATGATACTGGCGAGTAAGAAGTTCGCCACTGGCCCGGCCAATCTTACGATGACGGTATAGAGCCGTGGACGCTTGAATGTGCTCGTGTCAATGTCAACCCACCGGGACCAGCCGAAGCCTGAGACAAGAAAAGCAATGGTACCTAAGACATCAAGATGACGAAGAGCATTGAAGTGAAATCGAGACTTGTCTTCCTGCCGCACGTCACCCAGAATCTGAGCCATAAACGCCTGGGCTTCAGCGTTTATGGTGACCGCAAAGAGAATGCCCAGACAGAAGGCCAGGAAGTAATCAAATACAAAGCTGGAGAAGTCCATTTGGTATACCATTGCTTACATCGCATCCCCTCTGCAGTGAAAAGAGGCAGAAAGGAACATGCCTTTCTGCCTCTGGTGGAAGGAAGCATATGGGTTGCCTTACCCTGCGTCAGCTGCAGCATGGGCCGGTGCTGTCTTGGTAGCCACATGCACTGGTCTCCTGGTGAAAAAGGCCAAGACAATGGCTACCACCAGAAGAGCTGCCGACAAATAGAATGCTATGTTGAAGCTTCCCGTTGCGTCCCTAATCATACCGGCCAATCTGGGCATGAAGGCGCCGAGACCCCACCCCAGGAACACCAGACCGTAATTGAAGCCCAGGTTTTTGGGCCCATAGAAGTCGGCCGTGTATGACGGCATCAGGGCCAGTCCGCCTCCGTATTGCCAGTAACCGATGCCGGCCAGCAGGAACAGGAGAAAAACGCTCTTAGTGGAAATGGCATAGGGGATCAAGAGCATGGCAATTGCAGACACACCCGCATTTAGCATGTAGGCGTTATGCCTACCGATTATGTCTGAATACTTACCAGTACCGACACGTCCCGCAGCATTGATCAGACCACCGTAAGAGGCGAGTACCCATCCAGCCACCATGCCAGCAGCGGCCTTGCTCAGCAAGCCGGCAGCATTGGTAATGATCAAAATGCCGGATTGAGTGCTGAGGATAAACAGGAATACTAGGGCATAGTACTGCCAGGTCTTAACCATCTCACCGGCAGTCCAGTCCACGGTAGTGCCGACTGCGGCCTTGGCAGCAGCTGAGGTTGCTGGTGGAGCTTCGGGGACATAACCCTCGTCGGGCCAGGCAAGAAGCTGAGCCGCAAAGCAGATCACTACGAGGTAGAGAATGCCAAAGAAGTAAAAGCTGGCGGAAAGACCCCAAACGTCAATGATGTATTTTGCCAACGGCGAGACATAGAGAGCAGCGCCACCGTATCCTGCCACCACCAGACCTGCAACAAGTCCACGTTTGTGGGGTCCAAACCACTTCAAGGCTGCGGGGGTGGGGGCGGCATAGCCAATGCCCATGCCGATACCGCCGCCAATGCCGTAGCCAATGATCAAACCCACGTAACTCTTTGTGAGACCGGCAATAATCAAGCCGAGCCCGATGGCTATTCCCCCTAGGGTTGCAGCTATCTTCGGCCCCATCTTATCCTGCAATCTGCCACCTGGGATCATTAGTAGGGCGAACATCAGCATGCAAATAGTAACGGGCGTTGAAGCTTGAGCATGTTTCATCACCTGCCACCCTTGATTTATGGGTAGCGCAATAATCTCTGGATCAACGAGTCTGGCCTTCCATACGGACCAGGCGTATAGTACACCGAGACAGAGATTGATTGTTGTTCCAGCGAACACCACTCTCCATGCCTTGCCTGGCGTTTTGTTTACTGCTGTCATGGTCGTACCTCCTTCTTGTTTCTAGGGTTTTCTTGCTAGCGGTCTCATTTCTCAACCCATCTCAGCGAGGTACGATTCCTTATCGCGCTCTGCCTGTGTGGTACATCTTGGATCCTCACCGGAAATTTCACTGAGGGCAGGAAGAGATCTATCACAGAAAAAATTACTTAGATAAAAACAAATACAGCTCAGATGCACGACCAGAATTCGTTGTTGAGCGATGAGAGGACAGATCGCAGATGTGAGAAAACGACACCGCGTTAACCTTGGCCTCTGTCTATCACCTCCTTTCCGTACAGACGCTGTTTGCATAGCAAAAAGACTAGACACTCAAATATCGTAGTTTTTCCAGCTAGTCGTAGGTAATAATTGACTACTTTGTACAAATTTCCAGCTAAACCAGAACTAGCTTTGAACTAAGAAATAACTAATAGGGAAGATTTTTCGAGGGCACAGACGTTTTTCGTGCAGTCTGAATGACGGATACGATTTCGGCGGGCACTTATATTGGATTGGTTCGTCAGGAGGGTTGGTTGTGAACGAAGCGGCATTGCCGGATGCGTTCATGTCTAAAGAGCCATGAACTAATAACGATTATCAATGACGGCAGCCATATCCAAGCTAGCTCGCTTCTGAGAGTCATAAGTCCCCATTTACTAAAAAACCTCGTAATACCGATCGGTGAAACCAGAATTGGTCGCCATGGAAAGAAATATCTCGTTTCATCAAATGGAGATAGGAGGGCCAAGGAAATGCGGCCAGAGATTCATGCCAAGTCTTAGCATTTTTGTATTCATCGTGTTTTCCTCTACTTTCTTACTGGATCCGGTGCGCACCTCTCATAGCTCATTTCTCGGTCTCAGCGCAATTATCCGATAACCGTCATCAAGATAAGATTATTATCAGATTATTTCTTGTTCGTTAAGGTAAGATGAACAATCTCGGGGGTTAGAGAACACGCAAAGGCGGGGCTGGAGGTTTTCACGCTTTCGAAAACCTGTTTCAGATTATTCCCACGATGTCCTTGCTTATAAAGTCTTGCCACAATTCCACTAGGCTGGTGAGCATCTTGTGTGCTGCACTGAGGCCATCTGGACTATTGATTAAGACAAACAATCCAAACGTTAAGAGTACAATAGCCAATATGACGCGCACCTTCATTCTTCCGTTTTTCATATAGCTAGTCATCCTTTTTCGGCGGTCTTAGCTTCAGGCCAAAAATCAACGCAAAGGTAATGGCAATGATCAGAAAAGGTGCGGCGCGCCTCATATCGTCTGGACTGGCATATTTAAACCAGTCTCGAAACCAGTTCCTGGGATCTACTATTACCGAAGCCCTGACGTCTTCAGCTGCCAATTCGTTCTGACCGATCTTCCAGTACACTTTGGCTCTGGTTGTATAAGCGGCGACCTTGGTAATCGGGTCAGCCCTGTAATTAGTGACCCTGGTAGCATCACGGATGGCTTTCTCATATTGGCCGCTTAAACGATACGCTTCTGCCCGATTGGCGTAGGCGACGGTGCAATTCGGTTCCGTTTCGATCATGTCAGTGAAGATGTTGATAGCGGCTTCGTACAATTGACTTCTGAGATAAGCCAATCCCAGCATCCGGTAGGTCTCACCCTTCGCTGGAGCAAGTTGGATATATTTTTGAAAATCCTGGATGGCTCTGTGGTATTCCTCCTGAAAATAAAAAAGGATTCCCCGTTTTTCGTACACAACCGCCAAATCTGGATTGAGCTCTAAAGCCTTGGTGAAGTACTCTATTTTCTTGCGGGTCCTGGAGCTTTCGAGACCAAGGTTGAAGTAATGCATGGCGTCCTGGCCGTATGCCGGAGGATGGGCCGGCAAAAGGAGAACGAGCAGGAAAAGAGTCATACTCCTCAAGCACATGGATTTTGAGCTCTGCATAATGCCTCTTGCAATGATCATTGGGCTATCGAATCTTAGTCGTCACCTGGAGGCCTGAGCTTGAGCACGATAAAGAGGAAGGCTATGCCGATGATGTTAATGAGTCCGATTTTTCTTAAATCTTCGGTCTTCCAGGACTTTCCGCGTTTGGAATAGTGCCAGACGCTGGGATCTGCCCAATAGGCCGATATGGTATCGGCTACGGCCTCATCGCCACGGCCGAGCTTTCTGAAAACTCTGGCCCTTGTTCTGTAGGCGTCGGCCTCGCTTCGGGGGTCACTTCCAAGCTGAATGGCCCTGGTGGAATCTCGAATGGCAGCATCATAGTGGCCAAGAAGCCTGTAGGCCTCTGCCCGGTTGGCGTATGGGGCGGCACGCGTGGGCTCCATCTCGATAGCGTGAGAAAAATTCTGGATTGCAGTTCCATAAATCCCGCTTTTTAAATACCCCAAGCCCAGCATCCGGTAGGCTTCGGTCTTGGCAGGCGCCAACTTCAGGTATGTCTGAAAATCTTGGATCACCTTGTCATATTTTTCTTGAATGTAATAGAGGAATCCCCGCTTTTCATAGGCGCTAGCGAGATCTGGATTTAACTCCAATGCTTTGGTGAAGTATTTGATCTTTCTGGTGGTCATTGTGCTCTTCATGCCGAGGTTGAAGTATTCTAGGGCCTCGTCAGCATACGTAGGAGATGCAGCGAGCGCGAGGAGTCCAATAAGGC
>CBFDBW010000075.1:0-9675 GCA_965603145.1 uncultured Syntrophobacterales bacterium | reverse complement strand
AAAATTAGAGCTTGTTACAATACTAGATTGTGTATACCTCTAAAGGTGACGCCTGTTTCACATCCCTGCTATAACTGTAAACTTCTGAAAGTCTCCGAAGAATTACCATACGCATATCATACCTAAACTCTCATAGAGTTTTGCATCTTGGCAAGAAACCGGAAGTTTTAGATAGGGAGGCTCCCCCTATGAATTGTGTCCTTCTCAGTCTTTCTAAATGAGCACTGTCGGTTGCAATCCAGGATGCAGGTTGGTATATTTTTCAAAACACTCCAGCAAGATATCTCCACGCAACACTATTAGCCGGAAGATAGCGGCTCACCGTCTCACATCGGGCAGACATGTTTGGGTGACATGGGAGAAATTGTGGATGGATATGATGGATGATCTTACGTCCCGACGCAGTTACCTAAGAACATGGCAGTAAGTCCATTTCTTATATGACCTGAGAACAGGAGGAATTGCAAAGTGAATACAATGGTGATTGTAACGCAAGCGGAGTCCGCAACAGCCCTGGTGCGTTGGGCAGCGAGACTTGCAATAATGCGCGGCGAGTCCCTCACCGTTCTCTGCTGCCTTTTAGGCGAGCCGATTCTGCCTCTCGAACCTGTTAGTGCAAAGCACCCTGAGGGGACTGAAGAATTGCTGCGAATCGCGGCTGAAGCAATCAGTGAAATCCAAGATATGGAAGTTCCCCTTTTCGTTATGCGCCATCCCGCTCCGGCCAGAGCCATTATTAATGCAATCGAGGATAGGGAGATAGAACTTCTTTGTGTCGGCATGGATTTTACCCTACCGAAAGACACCACAATCAACAGGCTGGGCCGCCGGTTGCTGCGCTTTGCTCCCTGCAAAATGTTTGTCTTAGACCCGGGGGATGAAGACGGCTCACGCTATCAGCGCATCCTCCTACCGATGGGGTTGCATCTGGGAGCTTTTGCACTACGCACGGCTGCAAGTCTTGCAGAAAAATTGGATTGTACGGTAACGCCATTCGAAGTGGGTTCCTACTTTGGCACCGATTCCCGAGAGGTTGCCCACCGCTCACTGCTATCCAAGCTCAAAGAGGCTGGGATCGAAGCATCCAAGTGGATTAAGCCCACCGTCACGCTGACAGGTAAGAAATGGAAGGCAGTCGTGAACAAAGGCCGCGACAGCGATCTCATGCTTACCGGGACAACAGCAATCCGCGAGGTGCGAAAATTCCGAGTCGAAGAAAAAAAACACATCGGCCCCGAGGGTCCAAGGGTAGCTATCGGCTTAGTTCGTCACTGGACTCTGGAGCGCAAGCCGTCAAGAATCAGCCTGATGGCAAGCCATATTTTTAGCTGGCTGCCGACTCTCGAGGCCACGGATCGGATCGATTTGTTTGATCGGCTTCAGGTGGGGGCACGCTGGAATATTGACTTTATCATGATGATGTGTCTGTCGACCGCAATCGCCTCTCTGGGGCTCATACAAAATTCAACCGCAGTGGTAATAGGGGCCATGGTTGTGGCCCCGCTGATGACGCCGCTCATTGGGGCGGGTCTTGCCCTTGTTCAAGGCAATACCATATTTTTTCGAGACTCCATCAAAGCAATGGGCTTCGGCATCGGTGCAGCTTTGCTTATCTCTCTAATTCTTGGCTTTATTGTCCCAATGGAGGAATTAACTCCAGAACTACTTGCCCGCGGAGCTCCAACCATCATTGATTTGGGAGTAGCGTTTCTGTCGGGAGCTGCTGCCGCTTATGCAGTGGCCCGACCTTCACTGTTGGGAGCCCTCGCCGGGGTGGCAATCGCCGCAGCTCTCGTTCCCCCCTTGGCGACAGTAGGCATTTCTTTGGCCGAGGGCGTATGGGGAATTTCAGAAGGTGCTGCTATTCTTTTTGCCACCAACCTGGTGGCCATTATCCTCGGTGCGGCGTTTATATATCGCCGTCTTGGTATCCAGGGCTCCAGGTTAGGCAGGGGTCTGCCGCTTTGGGGACGCCGTACGGTTCTTTTTCTTTGTCTCCTGGCGGTGATATTAACGGCACCTTTGGGATATAGGCTGGCACACCAACTCCGAGAAGGGCAGACTCGCCCGTACACGTTACCTGTCAGCCAGTCAGTTCGAAAGGCTATCAACGAGCGGGTGCATCAAGAATACGGGGTGACCTTCATCTCTGCCTCTCGCTTTGGATTTGAGCACGACATTGACGTTGCCATCATTTTGAGTTCGGCAAAGCCTGTGTCGGTGGGACTCATATCTGATCTAAAAAAGTTGGTAAACCAAAAAATAGAGGAAAATGTTACTGTTGCCGTCTATGCGCTTCAGGAAGCAGGGGTAAAGCGTACTAAATATTGATGAGATAAGAATCAACATATCGATCTACGGTGGCTAGGAGGCCACGGTCGAAAATCTAAGGTTCTGTCTTCTTTAAGAGGAGTCACCCATTACAAGTCTCGCTTCATAACTCCCCTTATCCTGCCAGCTTTGAAAACACCCCACACTCGACATGGCAAAGGTTCGCTCTTATCTTCTTAACAAACCATAATGTGGACAAGAGAATTCCCTGAAGAAAACCCTGGTTTTTTGGATAAAGCTTAACCATTGAGGAGATGCGCCATGTCAAAACCAGAAATCACCGTTTACGGTGCCCACTGGTGCCCCGACTGCCGACAGAGCAAACAGTTCCTGGGCGAGCACCAGATTCCATACAATTGGGTTGACATCGAAGAAGACAAAGAGGCCGAAGAGTTTGTCATCAAGACAAACAAAGGCAAACGCATCATCCCCACCATTACATTTCCTGACTCCACCTTTTTGGTTGAGCCCAGCAACGCTGAATTGGCGGCGAAATTGGGATTGAAAACCACCGCCAGCCGTAGCCATTATGACCTCATTGTTCTGGGTGGCGGTCCCGCAGGTCTTACCACCGCTCTTTACACGGCTCGGGAGTTCATAGATACCCTGGTGATAGAACGCGCTGCCTTTGGTGGACAGGCGGCTGGCACAGAGAAATTGGACAATATGCCGGGATTTCCTGAGGGCGTGGCTGGTATCGAATTCTCTCAACGCTTGCGCCAGCAGGCTGAACGCTTTGGGGTGGAGTTGCTCCAGGCTCAAGATGTTCTCGCCCTTCATACCAAACAAAATTATCACTTTGTCCAAACTGGGGACGGGTCAGAATACAGCGCGCGCGCCATCCTCATCGCAACAGGGAGCCGCTATAGCAGATTGAATGTGCCAGGCGAGAACGAGTTCATGGGCGCCGGTGTCCATTTTTGCGCAACGTGCGATGGCCCATTTTATAAAAACAAGCGAGTAGCAGTGGTCGGGGGAGGCAACAGCGCAACCGAGGAAAGCCTCCTCCTGACCAAGTTTGCCGACACGGTTACCATGCTGGTACGAGGCGGGGAGTTTCGGGCCACTCAAATCATTCAGGAAAGCGTGCTCAGCCATTCCAATATTCAAGTGCTATGGCATACGGAAGTAAAGGAATTCATGGGCGAAGACGCCAAACTAACAAAAATCAGAATCGTCAACAACCAAACCGGTGCAGCTGAAAAACTACCCATTGATGGGGTTTTTGTCTTTATCGGTTTAGAGCCAAACAGCGGATTTCTCCAGAGCAGTGGGGTGCTGCTGAATAAGTGGGGCTTTGTCGTCAGCGGTCACGACTTGGTCCATAGCGGTGAGCGACCGGTCGGCTACGAAAATCGCGATCCCCACCTGCTGGAAACTAGCGTGCCAGGCATTTTTACCGCGGGAGATGTGCGAGATAAAAGCACCAAACAGGTGGCCAGTGCTGCAGGTGAAGGAGCCAGCGCTGCCCTGATGATTCGCGAGTATCTGAAGACTGTTTAGCGGGAGTATTCTTCGCTAAGAACGCGAAGAAGATAAATGAACAGAAGATGTGGGATGTGGGATTGGGCATAGAGCATGGAGCTGGACATTGCGGATTGCGGATTTCGGATTTAGCACAGAAAACAGCGGGTAGGTTGGTTGATTAGAAAATTAGTCAAACAGATGAATTGTTTACCGCTTACTGCTCACCACTTACTGCTCACTGCTTACTGCTCACTGCTTACCACTTACCGTTTACCGTTTACTGTTCACCACGGCATGAGGGAGGAGCAACAACCGAGATGGCCGAGACAAAAAGACAAGAGTTGTTAGAAGAGATCCAAAATCTGAAAGAAAGGCTTCGTGATCGAGAGGCTGCTCTACCGGCTCATTCCGTACGGCCGTACCAGATTCAAGAGATTGAGGAACTTGAAGAAAAAATTGCTGCGCGTGAGGGGAAACTGGCTGGGATGACCAAGGATTGAAATGACCCCAGTATGACCGCATTACATTGTCATCTCAACCCCTTCTTCCTGGATAAGGGGGATAATGTCGTAGGAGGGGAGTGGCGGACTAAATAGATAGCCCTGGATCATATCACAGCCTCGTTCTTCCAAGAATTCTAGCTGTTTTTCTGTCTCCACCCCAACGGCGATCACTTCCAATTTTAAGCTATGCGCCATGGCAATAATCGCAGATACAATGACCTCACTATCCGCATTGCCTGGGATATCCTTTATGAATGAGCGGTCTATTTTCAGGGCATCCAGAGGATAATTCTTGAGATGGTAGAGAGAGGAATATCCGGTACCGAAATCATCCACTGCTATCCTGACTCCTGTTTCTTTCAAATATTGCAACGCCGCCTTGGTACTTTTGCCGATTTGAAGCAACGAACTCTCGGTGAGTTCTATCTCGAGAAATGAAGGATCCATGCCGGTATCGTCCAAGACTCGAGGTATCAATCTTACTAATTTTTGCCGTTTAAATAAGAGGTTTGATAGATTCACAGCCATGCGCATCGATGCCAGACCAGCCTTTTGCCACGCCAGGTGCTGCAGGCAGGCCGTCCTGAGCACCCACTCACTGATAGGCTCTATGAGACCGCTGTCCTCAGCCAGCGGTATGATTTGTGCCGGTGTAACCACTCCCATATCTACATGTTGCCATCGTATCAGCGCTTCTATGCCAACGATTGTCTTGGTACCAATTGCTAGTTGTGGTTGGTAGTAGAGCGTTAACTCCTCGCCTTCCAGGGCCGTGCGCAAGTCAGCCCTTAAGGTAACTCTCTCAGGAGTAGTACCTTCCAGAGAGTCCGCAAAGAACTGGTAATTGTTCCTCCCCAGGTTTTTTGCGTGATACATTGCTTTGTCAGCGTTTTTGATCAGGGTCTCGGGTTCTTCCCCGTCAGCAGGATACAGACTGATGCCAATGCTGGTGGTGACGGATAGTTCGTGACCATCTAACATAAAAGCATCGGAGATCGTGTAAAGGATGCGGCGAGCTACTTTAGAAACGTCCTGAACATCCTGAATATTCGTCAGTAACAGAACAAATTCGTCGCCGCCAAACCTCGCCACATTGGTGTTGCAAATATCTTCAACATTACGAGCGAGAATGTCACTTTTACGGATAATTCTTATCAAACGTTCACCTACGGCCCGCAGCAACATATCGCCTAAGTGATGGCCATAGGTGTCGTTAACCCGTTTGAAATAGTCAAGATCCAGAAACAGTGTTGCCAGTTGACTTCTCGTGCGCTTGGCATAAGCAAGCGCTTGGTTCATATGTTCATTAAACATCAAGCGATTCGGTAAGCCAGTCAAACAATCATAAAAAGCTAGAAAGCGCATGTCTTCTTCGGTTCGCTTTCGAGTCGTTATGTCAGCTATAAAATGAAGTGTTGCGGGGTTGCCGTCCCAGCCAATGAGGACCCCTTTTGCCTCTACCCACTTGACATTGTCGTTCCTGGAGGCAATCCGGAAAGAATACGCTGGACATGCTCTTTTTGCCGACAGGATTCTGGCGTGGTATTCAAGGACCTCTTCTCGATCTTCTGCGTGGACGAATTCGACAAAAGGGTTGGAGGTCAATTCACTTTGCGGATAATCCAAGAGATCTAAAGCAGTAGGATTGAAGAATGTAAGTATTCCATCCTGGATTACCAAGATGGCTTCATTCGCATTTTCGACTAATAAGCGGTACTTCTCTTCCGACAGAATTAATCTGTCATAAAGCTTTTTGGACTGCAGAATGGAGTTTATTTTTGCCTTTAATTCCGGCATGAAATAGGGTTTTGTAATATATGCGATTGCTCCCGCCTCAAAGCTTTTTACAATATCTTCTTTTTCTTCAACTACAGTCCCCACCACTATGGGGATATGGCTCGTAGCATGATCGGTTTTCAATTTTCTGATGGCTTCGATACCGTTCATCACCGGCATCATTAAATCCATAACAATCACGTCAGGTCTCAGGCTACGAGTTTTACTGATTGCTTCCTCACCATTGGTTACAGTGATAACCTGAAACCCTTCAGACTCGAGTTCAGTACGAACGAGTTCTCTCATTTCACCGTCATCCTCTGCGATCAGGACAACATTGGACCTGTTACTCATATCTGAACCCTTACTCATGCCTTTACCTCTCCCTACCCTGATATCTTGCGAATCGTCTGCTGTGACCGCGGATATGATCTTGCTTCTCTCCGAGCCGTAGACTCTACCTTATGAAATAGCAGGGCTAATACGGAGTTCATCTCTGAGAAGATAAGCATATCCTGTGCCAAGTTTGATTGAGCTACCTTGGAAATCGCCAAAGCAATAATTCTCACCGACTCCAACTCTGCTTTATACTTGGAGAAAGGCTCTAGCCTGGATATATCATGAATTGCTGTCGCGAGAGCACAAAGATGGGCGTGCCACCTGGCAACCGTCCCGCGGTACCGCGGGATTGGTTCCGAGGCGTTCCTGAACGGTACGTCGCAGGGACCGACACCCGAGGACGCCAGGGAGGACGGCCATATCCGTGGTCGCAGCAAGTAATTCATAAAATATCCAGGCTACAACCAACAAGTGACTGCTGTTTTTGAAGAGAGATCAAAGCGGTAGCAGGAGAAGTGGCTCTCAACCAACGAGCAAGGTATTGAAAAACACACTATGGTGGGTGGGATAAACGACTCCGTCATTCCGGAAGGCGCGGAGGCCGCCTTCAGCGGAGAATCCAGCTCATTCCCCGTCAATCCACTCGGAGAGCTTCTCAGTGACCAACCACTCTATGGTGTTTCTCGTTTCCCTGAAAGAATCCAGACCCCCTTGGAAAGGATCCCTCACATGCCAGGGAATCAATTTACCTTCAAAAGAAGCGGGGATCATATCTTCTAAAGGGTACAGGACAAGATCCAAAATGAGGTGGAAACCATCTATATCCACCTCATTCAATCCTTTAGAATAAAGGCCTTCAGTGGAGACCCCTATTTCCTCAAGAACGTGTATGGTCTCCTCAGGTACGTAGCCCAATGCGCTCACCCCAGCGGAAGCCACCTCGAGCTTTTCACCCCAATAGTGTCTGGCCAACGCTTCGGCCATGATACTTCTACAAGCATTTCCAAAACAGACGAAAAGAACATTTTTTCTCATGATGCGTCCACGTGTTTTTTCAATACTGCAATCCCTAATCCATTGACTATTGACTATTGAAGATTGGCTATTGTTTTCCTCTTTCGATTTTCATTGTTGCATTTCCAATGTACGAACCCAGCAACATCCTGGTTTCGATGACCTTAAGGGTTCAATCTTCAATATACAATCGTCAGTCGTCAATCCCTCAAATCCCCTTCATTCTTCCTGTTGTGGCGGGAACAGTTTGCTGGCGATCTTTATTCTCTTTTCGTTGCCAAACTTGCGGTCAAACTCTTCTGGGGCATCCTTCCAGAGAATGGAGTTGTAAACAGCAGCCTCAATGACGCTTCCCAATCGCTCGGTGTGATCTAAAGAGCACGGATCTCCTATACCTAGAATCTTGGTATCCCCAATAATGTCACCACGTTTGTCGAAACACCGGAGCACTATACAGCCACAATCAAGGTAGGTCAGGATAGTCCCGATTGCTGCTGGTTCCCTCTCATACAATTTGCTGGTACCGCTTGCTATGATCTGACCGTGGCGTTCCTCTAATTCAACGGCTATTCTTACCCGTTCTTCGCTCGTCAGTTCCTTCATTTCCCTCTCCAGTAAATCGGATCAACATCCATTGATTCCGGGCTAGGTGTGGTGCGCATACCACTTGAGTTTTTCTGCCACGGCCTCCATCTCACTATCAGAGATGATGACTGGCTCGCCGATACATTTGCTGCGATAATAGATTTCCGCACAAAATTCTATAACTTTTGCGAGATCAAAAGCAAAAGGCAAATCTTTTCCACCTGCCAACAGACCATGATTTGCAAGCAGCACCGCCTTTCTATCCTTCATGGCCTCGAAAGCGCTCCGAGCTAATTCATCTGATCCGAAGGTGGCGTATTGAGCACATTTTACCTCATTCCCGGCAAAAGCCAGCAGATAGTGAACTGCCGGCAGGTCCCAGTTGAGACAGGAAAGAGTTGTGGCGTATCGACAATGTACGTGAACCAAAGCATTGATATCTTGCCGTTGCTGATAAAAGATTCGATGCATTGGTAGTTCGCTGGAAGGCACTCGCTTACCTTCCACAATCTCTCCATCAAGCTGTAGCACAACAATATCTTCCGGTTTGGTGTCGAAGTAGTCGAGCCCGGTAGGGGTAATTGCAAGGAGTCCCTCCTCACTGTTGAAGATACTCAAATTTCCTCCAGTCCCCGTGGTAAGTCTGTGACTGATCAGTTTTTTACCGTATTCAACTAGAAACTCTCGCTCACTCTCCAGAAGCATAATCACCTCTCGTGGGCTTGACCAATTTTGAGGAAGCATACTTTTGAGGAGCCTGAAAAGTCAACCCCGGCGAATTTTCAAAAAGAGATGGGTGAGGGATGGAACTTAGGGAAAAAGGTTTACTTTTAGACCCTTATGGTGTAATAAGACGCAAGCAGACAATAATTTGTAATTACTATGTTTTTGGGATAGGAACGTTAGCCGTGAAAGAAACATCTATGCTTGCATTTGAGGAGAATCCCGAGCAGGTGGAACGGGCTGATTTGGTGGTCGGCATACCCTCTCACAACAACGCTGACAGTATCACTCATCCAACGGCGCAGGCCGCGAAAGGACTTCTGGATTATTTTGGTGACAAGAACTCGGTGGTTATCAACTGTGACAACCACTCAGAGGATGGTACGAAGGAAGCGTTCTTACAGGCTCCCAGCGAGGTTCCCAAGATCTACCTGTCGACACCTCCGGGAGTCGTAGGCCGTGGCTATAACCTGAGAAACCTAATAGTCAAAGCAGTTGAACTTCAGGCCCAAGCGGTGATAGTGCTAGAAGCTGATATAGAGAGCATTACACCCCAGTGGATCAAGAATCTCGGAGAGCCCATTTCCGCTGGCTTCGGCTTTGTTGCCCCTCTCTACGTGAGACACAAGTACGATGGTGCAGTTGCCAATGGGATCGTTTATCCACTGACCAGAGCCCTTTATGGTCGTCGAGTCAGACAACCAATTGGTGGCGATTTTGCCTTTGCCGTCAATCTGGCCGAGACCTATCTCAACCATCCCAGCTGGAATGATAGGGTGGGCCAATTTGGTGTCGACATCTGGATGACTACCCTGGCTATTTGTCAAGGTACTCCCATCTGTCAGTCGTTTGTAGGGAAACCAAAAATCTACCAGAACGACAGAAACATCGTGCCTTCTGGGCCGGTTTTTTCTCAGGTCGTGGGCACTCTGTTGAA
>CBFDBW010000074.1:0-9724 GCA_965603145.1 uncultured Syntrophobacterales bacterium | reverse complement strand
TATCGCTGTCCCACAACCTGGTTTCCTGAATAATGGTACCCCCCTGTTCAAGAATGGCGTGTTGCCGTTTGATTTCATATTCTAGGGCACGCTGGACGAAGCGGAAATAATTCATGTTTTTCACTTCGGCCTTGACGCCTAAGCCGTCTGAACCCACCGGACGCAAGGAAATGTTAGCGTCACAGCGGAAGCTACCCTCTTCCATGTTGCCGTCGCAGATATCCAAGTAACGGACTATATCCCGTAGTTTTTTCAAATAACTTGAGGCCTCCTCCGGAGTCCTCAGATTTGGTTCGGAGACGATTTCGATGAGTGGTACGCCCGTACGGTTGAAGTCGACGTAACTGAATGGCTGGGTTGCATCATGGATAAGCTTGCCGGCGTCTTCTTCCAAATGGATGCGAGTAATCCCAATACGCTTGCCCTCACCGTTTGCTTCAATATCTATCCAACCATGCTCGGCCACGGGCAGTTCGTACTGTGAGATCTGATAGCCCTTGGGTAGGTCAGGATAGAAGTAGTTTTTCCTGGCGAACCTGCTACTGGGGGCAATCTTGCAGTGGGTGGCCAGGGCCAGCCTGACGGTATACTCTACCACCTTTTGGTTGAGAACCGGGAGCACGCCGGGCATACCCAGGCAAACAGGGCAGGTGTGGGTGTTCGGGGCCGCCCCGAACTTGGTGGAACAACCGCAAAAGATCTTGCTGTCGGTTAATAGTTGGGCGTGAACTTCCAGGCCGATTACCGTTTCGAATTCCATGGGACTTCCTATTGACACACTGGACTGCGTGAACATGTTCCTATAACACCAAACGGGGTGAAAGGGCAAGCTTTTAGCCGGCGGGAAAGGGGGCGAAGTTCTGAGCTGGCAAAGAACCTCGGCAGTTCGGCTTTAACTATGATAGGTCTAATACTGCAGGAAGCTTCAGTTGGTTTGTAGGTGGGAGGTTGACTCTCAGCTTACTGGATTTAGCCTGCAGTCTCTTCTCTTTCTGCTATTTTTGTCAGGGCCTCTTGGGCTTTGTTCTGCCACAGGCTGTCTTTCTGCTTATTGAGTTTCTGAAGAGTTTTACGGGATTTGCTCGTGCCGATGTTCCCCAAGGCTTCGCAAATTGCTGCTATTGTCTCTGCCTTGATGGCCTTCACTTTTACCGTAGAGAACGCGAGGCGGCCTATGCTGAGCTGGCGGTTGATCGTCGCCAGCAGGAAGTCCTCAAGAGAGCCTTCACCTGGCAGTTCAAGATTACCATAGAAACCCAGGGCCCTAAAAAGGCAAGCTTCCAGTTGACCTTTTTTATCCAAGGGAGAATCTTCAGACCTTTCTAGCATTTCGCGGAATCTCTCCAGAGCGGTTTCACTTTTGACTCTCGCCAAACACAGAATCGCCTCTTTCTGGACTCCGATATCGCTGTCATTAAGGAGATCGAAGTATAGCACTTTACCCTGAGCACCTTGGATTCTGGAATAAACTCTTAAAGCTTCCACCCTAATGTAAGGGTTCTCATGACTGAGATATCCCAGGAGGGTGTTGGCCAAGTGTTGCATCCAATCACCGGGCTCTAGCTCGTCCAGTATCCGGAGGATGTCCATTATGGCTCTTGTTTCGCTTCCCTTTTCGTTCAGCTTGTTGAGGACGAAATTGATGGCTGAGGGATCGATCTGAGCGATTATGTCGCAGGCACTCTTGCGGACCAAATGGTCTTGGCTCCTCACGAGAATGGGGACAAGTTCAGGCACTGACTTGGAGCCAAGTTTGAGAAAAATCGGAGTTATGGTTTGGCATATCTCCATTTTTCCAATGAGAAATTTATTTTTCAATGCCGAGATGGTCTCACCCTTGCTGAATTCATCTAGAATGTGCCCGGCGCAGCTGGAGAGGTGTTCTTTCTCATGAAAGTGCCGATCCAGGCAATGTATGATCTCTAGGACTGCTCCATACTGATCTCGGCGTATCAACTCAGGAATAAGTTCCAGTAAAGCTCGAGCCACCCGCAGATATTGTTTTTGGTCCTGAATTTTGTCGAACTGGGTGAGAAAGGATTTGCTGTCCTGGAGGAATTTTCTTATCAGCTGCTCAAGCCTGATCTGGTGCCGCATCTCGTTCGGTAATTGCTCAATAGAAATGAGCTTGTGTTTGACATACTCTTCCAGAATGGACTCTCTTCCCTTGACTTCCCCTAGATTGAGGGTACGAGCCAACTGTCTGGCAAGCCCTACAGATTTTCCTTGTGCGGGTTCTGTCTGCTCCCGGCGGCAGGTTTGTTTGAGCAATGTTTGAGATACCTGAATGAGAAGGTCATCGGAAAGAGCCTCGATTACTTCTTCGTCGATTTCAGCCTCTTTAAATTCCTCGGTTACAGCGAGATCACTGTTCATCAAAATATGGTAGATGGCTTTAGCATTCCGCAATGGTCTAATTAAGTCCTGGATGATCTGCCTTCTGATTTTCTTCAGCCCTTCCAGGTCGAGGTTCGTGAAAAAGGGGACCAAACTGAAGTCTTTCTTGAGACGAGTAAGGGCGATTTGAGATCGCCAAGGAATGTTTCGTGCGGTAACGAGTTCTTCATTGTAGATGTAAGAGATGTTGAAAATGTTTCTCTCTTGCAGAGTCTGGCTGAACTTTTCTTTAGCGCCAGCCTTTTTGGTGTCGACAAAAGTAGGCTCGCTCATGACGTCGACGAAACCGGTGAATTCCGTCTGAGTCATAGCGTTCTTGAGAGTTAAACTGATAAGGTCTTTTTGTTCGAGGAATTTGGCAAATCTGGGGACATACATCTCTGCCATCCCCGCTATCATAAGACCATTGAGGTCCTGGACCTCGGGGAGGACCCCCTCAATTAAGATGTTTTTTCCCCCAGGTTCCTCACGCACGAGGAAGGTCAACTCGTCCCTTTGAGAAAAAAGACTTTGAAAACCTTCGTAGAGCCCCACCTTAGCTTTTTGTGATTCGGGATGGTCGGGAGTGTAATAACCGGTGCGCAAAAAGGCTTGAATCAAGGCGAGGAGAAATTCCGCCAGCTTGACCTTAATCTCTCTGTGAGGATCATCTGTTATTTGGCTGCGGAGAAGAATGTCTGTGTCTGACAGGGTCTTCTTCATTGGAACCCGCTACAAAAAAAGAGACACGTTCTTGGAGCGCTCAAAAATCTCGCCATATCTTATGAAGAAATTTATTCGAGTTGGCGAGAAACCAGCGTCAGAATTTAGAAATCGAGTGAGATCCGTGCCTGTGCGTAATGGTCACGGGGGATTTCCTACTGTGTTCCGCTCCGTGTATTTTTATCCGGTATGTAATGGTGCAATAGATGTGCCAGATGAGATGGCAGGTAGAGAGTGAATCAAAGCTCAACTAGCTATTGTCCACCCAGAGTTTCTGGGTGGACAATAGCTAGTACCCATCCCACAAGATCGCGGTCTTCCAGACTAGCCAACGTCCATTCCGCCTTCGTCTTTACCTACAGATTCCTGCAGAATATACTGCAGTCCTTACTCAATAACGAACACCGCCGACCCAGTGGTCTTTCTCCCTTCCAGATCTCGGTGGGCCTCGGCAGCCTCGGCCAGGGGATAGGTTTGATGGATTTCGATTTTGACCGCATCTTTCTCAACCACCTCGAATAAATCCTGGGCGTGGGCAAGCAGGTCCTGCCTTTCTGCCGTATAGGCCATCAGACTGGGTCGGGTAAGGAACAAAGAGCCTTTGGCAGCAAGTATGGAAATATCAAAGGGCGGGATTGGCCCGGAGGCCTGACCGAAGCTTACCATCATACCCATTGGCCTTAGGCAGTCGAGGGACTTCATGAAGGTGGTCTCACCGACGGAATCATACACTGTGTCAACACCCCTGCCGTTGGTAACCTCTTTTACCCGTGAAACAAAATCTTCCTCTCTGTAAAGAACGGGATAATCACAGCCGTGGTTCTGAGCGAGTTCAGCCTTTTCGGGAGAACCCACAGTGCCGATGACTGTGGCGCCAAGATGTTTGGCCCATTGGCAGACGATCAAACCGACTCCTCCTGCTGCAGCGTGAATCAAAATATTATCGCCCGCTTTTACCTCATAGCATCCTTTGAGTAGATATCGCGCAGTCATACCCTGGAGCATCATGGCTGCACCTTGCCGGGTGGAAATGGAGTCTGGAAGCTTTACGAGGCGGTTGGCCGGCATGATTCGACCTTCTGCATATGCGCCGGGAGGAAGGCCGGCGTAGGCGACGCGGTCTCCGACCGCTACTTCGCTCACTCCCTCACCGATAGCTTCCACCACACCAGCCCCTTCCATCCCCGGGATAGCCGGGAGGGGACCAACTGGATAGAGGCCGGTGCGGTGATAGACGTCGATGAAATTCAAACCGACAGCTTCATGACGTAGAAGAACCTCACCCGGGCCAGGTGGGCCCGGATCATAATCCTCCCAGCGCAAAACCTCAGGACCGCCTGTTTCGTGCATTCTAATAGCCTTTACCATAACATCTCCTTTTCAGTTTCTTGGTTATGTATGCAAAATGGGAAGTGTAAGCAATCGGGTTTTTCCGAATCTGGTGCTGATTTCTTTAACGAAGCCTAAGCACTCAGAATACAGGTGTCAAAACTGATACATTAGCAAAGATTATTTCAGATTTCAGATTTCGGATTGAAAATAATAAAATGCAAATTAAAAACTCAATTCGAATTCCACAATCCACAATCCGAAATCCCAAATATCCCTAGTGCCTACCAATTCGGCTAGCGCCGGCAGCTAAAACGAGCTTCTCTAGGGCCTCATAAGGCTGGGCCCCGACAACTGTCCTGCCGTCCGCCATGAAGGTAGGCACGGCAGTGATTCCGTGGGTTCGAGAGTATGCCCAGTCTTGGTCAACCAGTTGTTTGAAAGTCCCCTCGGTCAGTACACGTTCTGCTTCAGCCCCATCTAAGTTCAATGCCTCCACCAGTCCGGTGAGTACCGCTACCTTGGCTATATTCAGCCCATCCACAAAATAGGCTTGAAAAGCGGCCATATGAAAGTCTTCCCCATGGCCTAGTAATTCGGCCCATTTGCCCAGTTCCTGGGCCTTTCGGCTGTTGAAGGTCTTGTCGCGCACGCCAAAACGCAGACCACATTCGGCGGCGACCCCTTTGAGATGTTCAAGAACCGCAGGAATATTGATTCCTCGGCCGGCGAAAAGCTCATCCAAGGTGAGCCCTTCCTCTGGAGTGTTCGGATGTAATGGAAAACCGATCCACTTGACATGGATCTCGTACTCCTGCTTAAGCTTGTCAATACGCCCGGTAATGAAATAGCACCACGGTCAGACATAGTCGGAAAAGATCTCCAGGATCACCTGTTCATCCATGCTTTTCTCCACTTAGGTAGAGTGTTTAAAAATCGTAGTAAAGCGCATAGCGCAAAGAGTAACTCCTGATCTATCGGAAACACTCGAAATTATCTTTCACCAGGTGGCAAATCTCAATCCTTTCAATGGAAAATAACTATTACTTTGCATAATATTCCAAAACGCTATGCGTATTCCGTGAGTTCTGTCTGCCCCGTAAGGCCAGAGGATCGTACCGGGGTGAGAGCTACCAGAGCTCAGCATTTGATCTTCAACGCTTTCGGGAGAATTGTAAAAGAAAATGAGTTGGCAGACCAGCCTTCGTCGCCGTCGGTTTGCAGTACCAGTGGACGATCCAACTTCACCCTTAGTTGCCGACCGGTACGGTATTCGCCGGTTCGATTGCCGATTATAAATGCTGCCGTTCCGCCAATAACAGTCTTAATGAGCCCGGAACTTACGCAAAGGATGTGCAGCTGCCGGTCGTCGAATCGGGCTCTGGGCACAACCTTCATTCCGAAGCCATAGTATGGTTGTTTGACTACCATGAGAGTCAACAACTTGCTCGTCTCAAAGGGTGCGTTGTCTATGGTAAGTCTGGCGGTGGTTCTTTTGAATTCTTTGAAGTATGCGTTAAAAAGGGCCCTGAAATATGTCGTGAAACCAGTGCTACCTTGAGCGCGGTATTGGTGCCAGAGCTGGACTGCCGTGCCTTCGATCCCCACCGATGCCATAAAAGCACGTCTTTTTTCGTCGCAATTGATCAGGTCATATTCACGAAATTTACCATTTCTAATGCGCACCGCAATGTCAGCCAGTTCGCCTTTGTATTGTAAGGCGTGGCGTAAGGCGTTACCAGTACCGAGAGGGAGAAAAGCAACCGGTGTTTGGGCCGTATCGATAGAATTGATGATGTCCGAAAAGGTTCCGTCTCCTCCGGCGGCTACGAGTACATCACATCGGGTGGCGAGTTCCCTGGCGCATTGACCAAATTCCTCAGCTGTAGTGGTATCAAGCCCGTGGATTCCGGCATTCAGAATCTCCGCGGTTTGCGCCAAGGCAGCACGCTTCTGGTCCGCGGTCATTTCACCTGAGACAGGATTCGTGATAATTGCGTAGCGCATTTTGCTGGGGGACAAATGTAATTATTAGCATAAATCAGGTTATTGAGGCTGCCCGATAACGTCATTCTGAGTCCGCCGCAGGCGGGCGAAGAATCTCGGAGGTGTAAATACTTGAGGCTATGAGATTCTTCGCATCACGCAGCCAGAAGCTGTGACGTTTATTTTCATGTTTGGCGATCACGTCTACTGGTAATGGAATAGTAGGGGAGTCAACTTCTACCGCCGTTGGGGTGAACCATTCATTTGGGCCAGGTGAAAAATTGATCCCTTTATGAATACCCTTTATGATTATTATACTAATGTCAAGGCTTGACTAACCCACATGTTTCACTGGCCAGTGAGTTTGGCTCCATTGAGCCCCGCTGGCGAGTGGTGTCACCTATTATTTTTGGCAATCTTCCCCTTGAAACTTTTGCCTTCCTCTTGTAATGTACCTTATCCTAGGGACTGGTAGGCAGCGAAGCCGGCCCAGTCAAGCCGATGCGGATGCTGGTTACGCTACCATGTTGGGGATACACTTTTTTATAAGGTACAGACATGAAAGACGAAAATGAGTCTAAAAAACAACTCATTGGTGAATTGCACAGACTACGTCAATGTCACAGCCAATTGGAAACCGACAGCAAAGGGGTAGCGGCAGCGCTGAGGGAAAGTGAGAAAAGATATCGGAGGATTACCGAGGCCATAACGGATTACATATTCACGGTGAAGGTCGCAGACGGTCATCCTGCGGAAACTCATCATGGGCCAACCTGTGAGGCTGTGACCGGCTACACTGCGGAGGAATTTAACGCAGATATCTTCCTCTGGATCCGAATGGTACCCGCAGAAGATCAGGATGTTGTCCGAGCCCAGGCTTCGGAAGCTTTGTCGGGACATGACCCGGAACCGATAGAACATCGCATTATAAGAAAGGATGGCCAGATTAGATGGGTAAGTAACAGTCTGGTTCCCACCAGCGATGGGCAGGGCAATCTCGTTTCTTACGACGGCCTGCTTCGCGACATCACCAATCGTAAGATAGCTGAGGAGACACTTCGGGAAAGCGAGGAACGCTATCGCCACCTTGTGGAGACCATGAACGAGGGGTTGGCGATGGCGGACCAGGACTACGTATTCACCTTTGTCAATGAAAGACTTTGCGAGATGTTGGGATATTCTCGGGAGGAGATGCTAGGCCGTCATGTCGTGGAATTTGTCCATGAGGATTACAAAGACTTCATGCAAGACCAGATGGCCAGACGTCAAAGGGGCGAAGCGAGAAGTTATGAGATCGACTGGAGAGCAAAAGACGGTCAAAGGGTCTACACTCTGGCATCTCCCAAGGGTTTTTACGATGCAAATGGACAGTTCACGGGCAGTCTGGGGGTCCTCACAGACATTACCGACCGCAAGCGGGCGGAAGAGGCGCTGCAAAAGGCTCACGCCGAACTAGAGTTACGGGTGCAAGAGCGTACTGCCGAACTGTTGCAGACAAACGAGCAGCTTAAGCGAGAGATAGAAGATCGCAAAAGGATTGAGCAAGAACTTCGGGAAAGCGAAACCAGGTACCGACTTCTCATAAATAACATGCCCAGTATTGTCTACAGGGGATACAAGGACTGGTCTGTGGACTTTATGGATGAAAAAATAAAGTCGCTTACAGGCTACGGCATGGAAGAGTTCAACTCTCGGAAAAAGAAGTGGTCTGAGGTCATAATAGGAAGAGACCTCGAAACTGCCAAGAAGGCTTTTATTCAGGCATTAAAAACGAACAAGTCCTATGTAAGGGAATACAGAATCGAAACAAAAGGTTGAGAAATTCTCTGGATACAGGAAAGGGGTCAGATAGTTTGCGATAAGGACGGCGAGATTGAATATGTGAGCGGAGTTTTCTTCGATGTTACCGAACGAAAACAACTGCAAAAAGCCATTGTCCAAAGAGAAAAGCTCAATACACTGGGCGCCATTGCTGCTGAAGTAGCCCATGAAATTCGCAATCCACTCGTCTCCTTGGGCGGCTTTGCCCGACGCCTTCAAAAGAAGTTTCCGGATATGTCCGAGTGTGACGTTATCCTGCAGCAGTCCCAACGCTTGGAGAAAATACTGTCAAGAATAGGGAACTATCTACACCCCGTAGAAATCCACCCTCAGGATTGTTCTGTCAACAGCATTATCGCTGACTCTGTAGGCTTGCTCTCACCTGAAACCGAAATTAGAGGGCTCAGGTGCCAACTGAATCTCAATCCAGACCTGTCGGACGTCTACACCGACCCAGACATACTGACCCAGATTTTTGTCAATCTCATTCTCAATGCGGCCGAGGCCATGGAAAATGGTGGCGTTTTATCCATCAGGACCTTTGAAAGTGAGCAAGACCTCTACATTGAGTTCAAGAATCCATCCTCCGAACCGGCAGTCAAGCATCCTGAACTCCTCTTTATGCCCTTCGCTGAAGGCGGCGAGAGCATCGGGCTACCTCTCTGCTACCGTCTCCTGAAGAATATGGGAGGTCTTCTCTCCTATGCGTCAGAAAAAGATCATATGTTTTTCACCGTTTCTTTGCCCAAATCAGTCAGACGCTATATCCAATAAGACAGGACTCATTTTTCCTTTCGTTTGCTGAACGTCCAGCCTAGATAAATCTCCCTTTCATTGTGGGTTTCAGGTTTTAGTGTTCAGGTCTATTAATTCTGACACCTGACATCCTGAGGTTTAATGCTTCGAATTTGAGATTTTGCATTACTCCACCACTCCATTCCTCTCGCAGATTCCCGCATGAGGGAAGGACCATTGAAGCCCCCTCTGGGGGTGGATCATTCTGTGGCCGTCCCCTGGAAGATGGCGCGATGAGTGATTATCATTAATGGGACAGATAATATTTTAGATGGAAAGGAAGACGTCTATGTAAAAACTCACCATTATATATTTAAAAGGGTTCCTGGCACTGGGCTTTCTCAACACTACATATGCAAGTGGTGCGGAGACCCGGTCAAGCGTCTCCGAAAACAAACTCGAGAAAGCAACATTCGCCGGTGGCTGTTTCTGGTGCATGCAGCCACCATTTGACAAGCTTGACGGGGTGATATCCACCACGGTGGGCTACTGTGGCGGCAAGGAAGAGAATCCCACCTACAAGCAAGTTTCTGCCGGCGACACAGGCCATGCGGAAGCCGTTAAAATCGTGTACGATCCCTCCCGCGTAAGCTATACGGAACTGCTCAATGTATTCTGGATGAATATTGACCCCACCCAGGAAAATGGGCAATTTACTGATACCGGGGCCCAGTATCGGACGGCGATCTTTTAC